>JAFDJC010000116.1 GCA_019307665.1 Deltaproteobacteria bacterium
CTTTCAGGAGATGGTGCATTAGAACCGTATCGATCATGGATGCCTCATCTACAATCAACAGATCGCATTTTAACGGATGCTCATCGTTTTTCTGAAAACCGCCCCTTGACATGCTGTATTCCAGCAGCCTGTGGATCGTTTTCGCCTCATGCCCTGTAGCTTCACTCATTTTTTTTGCAGCACGACCGGTTGGCGCGGCAAGCATAATGTCGATTCGGAGTTTTTTATAAATTTTAAGTACTGCACTGATAATAGTTGTCTTTCCGGTTCCTGGACCGCCGGTTATTACCATAACCTTACTTTCAATAGCGCTTTTAACAGCATCCATTTGTTTTTCAGCAAGATTGACGGCAAGCTCTCCCTGGACCCATTCAACAGCTTTTTCTGTTTTGATCTTCCTTACAGACTTGGGAGATTTGATTAGATTTTTTAAATTTTTGCTGATGTTTGTTTCACAGAAATAGTATTTTTCAAGAAACACTGCTTTATTATTTTCGGGGGTTTTTTCCAAAGGCCCTTTAATGTCCTCCACAACAATCAAATCATCCGCTTCGATGGAAGACATAGCCGACTCGATAGTTTCCCTTTTTGTTTCAAGAATTTCCGAGCACTTCGATATTAGCGGTTCATATGGATAATATGTATGTCCTTCATCTGCGAGTTGATGAAGGACATAGATTATGCCTGCTTCAAGCCTTATTTTGGAATCCTTTGAAAAACCGAGTTTTTGCGCAATATTGTCTGCAGTCACAAAGCCTATGCCGAAGATATCCATGGCAAGGCGAAAAGGGTTTTCTTTTAGAACCCTGATCGATTGTTTACCGTATTCTTTAAATATTTTGGCTGCATACCCTGAACTGACCCCGTGGGTCTGCAGAAAAATTATTACGTCGCGTATTTCCTTTTGCGCCTCCCAGGCTTCTTTAATCATTGCGATGCGCTTTTTTCCGACCCCTTCAACTTTTGCCAGACTGTTAATGCTGTTTTCGATTGTATCGAGGGCCTTTTCTCCGAATTTTTTTACTATTCGTTTTGCCATGACCGGTCCTATTCCCTTTATGAGGCCGGAGCCCAGATATTTCTGAATTCCGTAGACGGTTCCAGGCACTTCTGTTTTGTAGCTTTCTACATTGAACTGTTCTCCGAATTTTGGATGGTTTTTCCATTCTCCTTTCATTTTAAGAATTTCACCGGGACATAGAGCTATGAAATTACCTGTAATCACGACAAGATTCCGTTCACCTATGACTTTTATTTTGGCAACTGTGAAGCCGTTTTCCTCATTAATATAAGTTATTCTTTCAATCTGTCCTCTGAGATCTTTCAGCATATTTTTATTTCCTGCTTCCAATTCCCAATCCGTAGGGGCAGGCCCCTGTGCCTGCCCTGGTCACTGTGAATGCAATGAGATCGGGCAACCATGGGGGGTTGCCCCTACGATGTCATTGCCAGATGTTGTTCATCGTTTTAATTTCCAAATGCCGTCTTGTATGGTTGACAATATATTGTGTTGTCCTATATTAATACAATGATAAAGACAAGATGGATAAACCAGGCTTTTACCATGCCGCCAATTTTATTTATATCAATGAAAAAAGGAAGCTGATTATGGCAGAAGGAATTTTTGAGATAGATGACAGTAGCTTTGAGGCTGAGGTTCTGCAGTCTGATAAACCTGTCCTTGTAGATTTTTGGGCTCCGTGGTGTGGTCCTTGCAGGGCGATTGCCCCCATGCTTGAAGAAATCGCCGGATCGTTCGGAGATAAAATAAAGATTATGAAGTGCAATGTGGATGATAATCCTGCAACGCCCGGTCAATACGAAATAAGATCGATTCCCACATTATTATTTTTCAAGGATGGAAAGGTCGTGGAGCAGGTAATCGGTATGACCGCCAAGTCCAACCTTGAGGATGCCATTAACAAATTGCTATAAAACATATGAAGAAAACAATACTGGCAGGATGCCTAATTTTATTAATCGCCTGTTCCGGATGTGCCTGGTTTGGATCTGAAAAAGAGAAGTCGGCAAAAGAGCTTAATGACGAAGGTTTAGAATATTTTGAAGATAAACGATATACTAATGCTATAGAATCATTTGAGAAACTGAGAGACTGGTACCCTTTCAGCGAATATGCAACAGCTGCTGAGCTGAAAATTGCGGACATTCATTATTTTATTGAAGAGTATGAAGAAGCTGTATCCGCATACAGGGAGTTTGAAGAACTCCATCCGACGAATGAGAAAACACCTTATGCTGCTTACCAGATCGGGCGATGTTATTTTGTCCAGGTGGATACAATAGATCGTGACCAGACGTCGGCACAAAAAGCATTTTATTCATTTGAAAGATTTATTAAAAATTATCCGGACAATGTCGATGTTCCACAGGCAAGGGAAAATATAACAAAATGCCTGCAGAGTATTGTGGGTCACGAGTTGTATGTGGGACGCTATTACTTTAAGGCCGATCAATACAAAGCCGCACTTCAGCGTTGCAATAATGTTATCAAGGATTATCCGGATGTGGGTTTTCACAAGGATGCCCTGGAGTATATCCTGATTTGTCGGAAGGCAATTGACGAAGCCATGAAAGAAGAAGTTTTTCAAGAAGTGCGCCCAAAAGAGGATCAAGAAAATAATCAAGAAGAATAAAAAGCTTTACATATGAAAAATTATATTGTACAAAAATAAATTCGATTTATTTATAATGTAAAAAATGTATACAGGAGAACAAAAATGTCCAGGATGTGCGAAATATGTGGCAAGAAACCGTTGGTAGGAAACAATGTGAGCCACGCGCATAATTTAACAAAACGCAGGTTTAATCCTAATCTTCAGAAGGTTAGAAGTAAGTTAGCCAATGGTAGAGTAAAAAAAATAGATGTTTGTACTTCCTGCATTAAGTCAGGGTTTGTTGTCAAAGTCCCTTAGTCATTAATCCTTTTAACGTCGTGAACATGTTTTATTTTTTTAAGGGATGACAGAACACTTTTCAGATGTGTGGTCCCCTCCACGGCAATCGTAAAATAGCTGTCAACAAGATGATCTTCATGTGTTTCCGTATGCGCATTTATTATGTTTGCTCTGCATTTGCTGATGTTTGATGTGATATCAGCAAGCAACCCGAATCGATCAGAGGAGCTAACCCGTATTCGAACCGGAAAAGTATCCGAGCTGTCCATATTCCATGCAACATCAATTTGTCTTTCAGAAGAGATTTTCAGGGCATTAATACAGTTCTTACGATGAATGGTTACACCCTGCCCACGTGTAATGTAACCGGTTATAAGGTCTCCCGGAACCGGCTGGCAGCATTTCCCGAATTTGACAAGTACATCATCCACGCCCTTTACGATCACACCGTCTTCAGGTTTTTTCTTTTTGACGCGTCCGATCAGTTTATTGATGATCGAGCTTTCTTCTTTTTCGTCTTCTTTTTTGGGAATAATTTTTTTTACGACCTGCAAAGGGGTAATTTTACCGTATCCGACAGACGCTATCAAATCATCGGTTGTTTTAAATCCAAAGTTTTCGACAACTTTCTGTATTTCTCCTGATTTGATCACCGTGTTAAAGTTAAGGCGGTATTTACGAAAAGCTTTTTCACACATCTCGCGGCCAAGGGTTAAGCTTCTTCCTTTTTCCTGTGTTTTTATCCACTGCCTTATTCTAGAACGGGCCTTTACTGTCTTTACAAAATTCAGCCAGTCTTTGCTGGGATTATGTCCCTTTGATGTAATAACCTCAACACTGTCACCGGTCTTCAGTTCGTACTGAAGCGGTACCATTCTGCCGTTTACCCGTGCACCCGTACACTGGTGCCCGACTTCTGAGTGAATTAGATAAGCGAAATCGACTGGAGTGGCGCCTTTGGACATGGTCTTGATTTCACCCTGGGGAGTAAAAACATATACTTCGTCAGGAAAAAGGTCTATTCTGACATTTTCGAGAAATTCATCGGGATCACGGAAGTCTTCCTGGTTTTCCACCAGATCCTGAATCCAGGCAAATGTTTTGCCGATTTTTTCATCGTAACTTTTACCTTCCTTGTAACTCCAGTGAGCTGCGATGCCGGATTTTGCAACCAACTCCATTTCTTTGGTTCTGATCTGGATTTCGATACGTTCTCCGAATGGGCCTATAACGGTTGTGTGAAGGGATTGATACATATTCGGCTTAGGAACCCCGATATAGTCCTTGAATTTTTTAGCGATAGGCTTCCACAGGGAATGGACAGCACCCAGGGCTTCATAACACTGGGATATTGTGTCGAGAATAATTCTGAATGCAATGATGTCATACACTTCTTTAAAATCGAGCCCCTGGGAGATCATTTTTTGATAGATACTGTAATATTGTTTGTATCTGCCGATGACCTGGCATTTGAGACCCGCCTCATTCATTTTATGCGTGATATATGATTGTACGGTATCTATATATTCTTCACGCTCTTTTTCTCCCTTGCTGACAAGGCTCTTAATTTTTAAATATTCTTCATGGTTGATATATTTGAAAGCAATATTTTCAAGCTCCTGCTTCATCCAGTAGATACCTAATCGTGAAGCTATGGGAGCATAAATATCGATTGTTTCCTGTGACACATCAATTTTCTTTTGTTCGGTTTTATGAAAATGAAGCGTCCGCATGTTATGAAGCCTATCAGCAAGTTTAATCATAATAACCCGGATATCATCGGCCATTGCAAGGATCATTTTTCGTATACTTTCAGCCTGACGCTCCTGGGAGCTTTCAAAGGTGAGAGTGCTGAGCTTGGTCACACCGGAAACAATATGCGCCACTTCCTTCCCGAAAATTTCCGTTATTTCTTCAATACTTGAATGAGTATCTTCCACAACGTCATGCAGGAGTCCCGCAGCAACGCTGATATTGTCGAGTTTCATTTCTGACAGAATACCGGCTACTTCCAAAGGATGTGACAGGTAGGGTTCTCCGGATAGTCTAACCTGGCCTGCGTGGACTCTGGCTGAATAAATATAGGCCCGGTCTATAATATCAAGGCCTGCTTCAGGATGGTACTGTGCTACCCTGTCTAATATGTCGTTGATCCTGATCATCTATGTAAATTCCAAATCCGGGGTGGCCCAGACAACTCGTTGTCTGGGTGCGAAGCACAGGAAGCGTATTCTAAAAACGACGGTATTTGGTATTTTGCAACAGTACGGCAAAAAGCTTCTTGTCCTTCGGACACCGGCAACGAGTTGCCGGTGTTACCCAATTTAGTATGATTTGGCATACACAACCCTTTTAGAGCTGTCATTCCCGCAGCAGATGCACTTGCCTTTTTCGTTTTCATTGTTGTCAAATGGAATACAGCGAATCGTTACCATCAGATCTTCCTTTATCTTTTCTTCGCACTTTTCAGATCCGCACCAGTGAGACATTGCAAAGCCGCCGTGAATTTCAGGCTTTTCCTTGTTTTGGGGAGTGAAAAATTGATAAAAGTCTCCCTTGTCATCGATTGTTACGGTATTGTCCTTTCTAAAAGAAAGCGCCTGGTTGAAAAGGTTATTCTGTATTTCATTCAGGATACCGGTTATATCTGAAACAAATTTATCGCGTTTGACGGATGTTTTTTCTCTATGCGGTCTGTCCCGGCGCGCCATAAAAACAGAATTTTCCGCCATGTCCCTTGGACCGATCTCCGCTCTTATGGGTATCCCTTTTTTAATCCATTCCCATCCCCTGGCGCCACCTATATCCCTGTCATCGGTTTCAACGGATATTTTGCGGCCGGCAAAGGTTATTTCTTTTAATTCCCGTGCAAGGGTTTCACAATATTCCATAATATTTTGCCGGTCTGCATCTTTTCTGATTATAGGAAGGAGGACAATCTGGGAAGAGGCGATTTTCGGTGGAAGTACTATGCCGTCATCATCCCCGTGGCACATGATCAGACCGCCGATAAGCCTGGTCGAAACACCCCACGAAGTGGTCCAGGCATATTCTTCCTGTTCTTTATCGGATTGAAACCTTATGCCGGATGCCTTTGCAAAGTTCTGGCCCAGAAAATGGGATGTGCCTGCCTGTAAAGCCTTGCGATCATGCATCATCGCTTCTATACAGAGGGTGTCTACTGCGCCGGGGAACCTTTCCGATGCTGATTTTTCACCTTTGATAACAGGAATGGCCATATAATCTTCAGCAAACTTTGAATAAACATCGAGCATCATTTTTGTGCGCGACACGGCTTCTTCCTTTGTTGCATGGGCTGTGTGGCCTTCCTGCCAGAGGAACTCACTTGTTCGTAAAAATGTTCGGGTGCGCATTTCCCATCGGACAACGTTGGCCCACTGGTTGATGAGTATCGGAAGGTCTCTGTAACTTTTAATCCATTTTGAAAACGAGTCACCAATGATAGTTTCAGAAGTAGGCCTGATGACCAAGGGTTCGGTCAATTTTCCTGCCGGCAATAGATTTCCGTTTTCTCCCTGTTCAAGCCTGTGATGGGTTACAACCGCACACTCTTTTGCAAATCCTTCAACATGCTCTGCTTCTTTTTCGAGAAAGCTTAAAGGAATAAAGAGCGGGAAGTAAGCATTTTTTACTCCAGTCTCTTTAAACATGGCATCAAGGGTTTGCGTGATATTTTCCCAGATGGCATATCCCCAGGGCTTGATAACCATACACCCTCTGACAGGAGATTTTTCAGCCAGGTCGGAAGCTTTAATCACCTGCTGGTACCACTCAGGATAGTCCTCATCTCTAGCAGGTTGAATAGCTGTTTTAATCTGTTTGGCCATAATTCCCCTCCGTCCTGAATTTAATTTAACTTCTCCACTTCCTCAAGTAGAATATCAACAAGTTTATCCTGTGGAATTTTTTTTTCTACTTTACCTTTTTTAAAAAGGATCCCAACACCATCCCCGCCGGCTATGCCGATATCAGCCTCTTTTGCTTCTCCAGGCCCATTCACGGCACAACCCATAATCGCAACTTTTACAGTTTTTTTGCTTGTTAAAAGCGCTTTTTCAACTCTCTCCGCGATATCGAACAGATTTATGTTGCATCGTCCACAGGTCGGGCATGAAATGATTTCAGGCCCTCTTTGTCTTATTCCAAGGGCTTTGAGGATTTCAAATCCAACCCTTATTTCTTCTGTAGGGTCACGCGTGAGGGAAACCCTGATGGTGTCTCCGATACCTTCTGAAAGGAGCATGCCGATACCGAGTGATGATTTTACTATTCCGGAATATAGACCGCCTGCTTCAGTAACACCGACGTGCAGGGGGATATCGGTTTTTTCGGAAAGCCGGCGGTATGCTTTAACAGTCCTTCGAACGTCTGACGCTTTGATGGATATTTTCAAATTGTAAAAACCAAAGGATTCTATTAAATCTATATTTCTTAGTGCGCTTTCAACCATGGCGTCAGCAGATGGTTTGCCATGTTTTGCCAGGATGTCTTTTTCAAGAGAGCCGGCGTTAACGCCGATCCTGATTGCAATGTTGTGTTTCCCGGCGCGTTCGACAACTGCCCGGACTTTTTCACTGCCGCCTATATTCCCGGGATTGATTCTTAGAGCGTCGGCACCGGCATCTGCGGCTGCCAAGGCGAGTCGATAGTCAAAATGGATGTCGGCTATCAGCGGGATTGATATCTGCTCCTTTATGGCAGATATTGCTTCCACCGCTTCTTTGTCCGGAACAGCCACTCTGATTATTTCACAACCGGCTTCTTCAAGACGTTTGATCTGTGAAACCGTGGCCTCAACATCCTGGGTATATGTATTTGTCATGGACTGAACGGTAACAGGGGCCTCCCCTCCGACCAGGACATCTCCGATGGATACCTGCCGGGTTATTTTTCTGGTGACAAAAGAGTTCATTTGTGTTATATTTTAAACATTGATATTAATCACATATGAAACCGATACAAAACAAATCTTAACATATTCCATAACAGCGTGTCCATCAAAGTTTTACAAAATTTTTAACAGATTTCATTTCCGTTACTTTTTAAGCGTTATTAAGTAAGCAATCGTGGTGAACCCACAGCTATACCGTGGGACAATAACAGTTTGACATTTACAGGAATATATCAAGAAGCATTAACGTGAGGATAAGAGAATAGAGCAGTTTCAGTTGTTAAAATAGGATACCTCTTTTAGTCTGAAAATAAAGCCGCTTTGAGCGGTTCACAAATTAAGCCTCTGGTTTTGTCAAGGTGCATGCGACTTTACTTTTCATCGCCATACCGGCAGCTTAACAACAGCTTGTTATCATCAAGAACGCTTGTAACTTTATAGGGCAGGGTATTAAAAAGATTTGTCATGGCCTTATTCTCAGGAAAAGTATATGCAAAAAGGCCGGAGATACCGTTTTCCCTTGATGATTCAGCCAGTTTTTTCAGAAGAATTTTACCGAGCCCTTTGCCCTGAAATTCTTTGCTTATTGAGAAAGCGACTTCAGCCATATTTTTGGCGTGCTCCAGGAGACATTCACCGATACCGACGACCTTGCCAAAACCTATTTCGCCCACAACGGCCAATATTGTGAGGTCGTTTATGTAATCAATCAGGGATATCCCCTCAACTTCATCATGAACAAAGCTGTTCTTGTCATGAAAAAATCTTGAGACAACGTCTCCTTTTTCAAGATTATAGAAATGTTCCTGAATTCTTCTTTCATCCACAGGTTTGGCCGGTCGGATAGTAATCTCTTCTCCGTCTATGGTGATAATTTCTTCAATATGAACAGGATATATGCCATGTATGGATTCGCTCAAAGTACGTTCAGGGCCAAGAAGTCCCATTTTCTTTGCCTGGTCAAAAAGTTCGTCTCTAAAGTCAGGATGGGCGATACTGATCATCGCCATTGCCCTTTCCTGAATACTTTTTCCAAAAAGATTTACAGCGCCGTATTCTGTGACAACATACTTGACATCACTTCTCGGTATAACGACTGCCGTATTGTTCAGCATTGGGACAATACGGCTTTTTTTACCATCTGAGCTGGTGGATGTTAAAAGGAGAATCGACTTTCCGCCGAGGGAAGCGGACGATCCTCTGACAAAGTCAAGCATGCCTGTTACGCCTGTAAAATAATTATAGGGGAGAGCATCGGCAGCTGCCTGTCCTGTGAGGTCCATGGTCATGGCAACATTCATGGAAACCATTTTATTGTTACGCGCTATGATGGAAGGGTTGTTGACATAGTTTGACGGATGAAACTCAATGGCAGGGTTATCATGCAGGAACTCGTA
>JAFDJC010000323.1 GCA_019307665.1 Deltaproteobacteria bacterium
GGCCACCCCCATTACAACCTATTGAAAATATATGAATTTCAAAGAACCGTAATTGCCTTCTCTGTTTATATTTCCAAAAACTAATCGGAAAATATTTATGATAATCACTATAATGGGAGAGCAGGAGGTCGTTTTTTATCTCTTTTGATTTGGAACGGCTTTTTCTCTAAAAGCATAATTGGTAGAGATTTAAGACGTTTTAAGATTTTTAACCATTATATTTTATTGTATATTCATTTTTTAATCGAGTGTTGTAAATGAGAAAATTAAAAATAATTTTCAAAAAATCTATCAAAATTTCTTCCCTTTGAAAGCAGGAATTTCATAAAGCTGACGTTATTATTATTCCACGATATCCGTTATCTTTTAAATATTTTATAAAATTACAAGAAAGAGTCTCATTCAGTTGATTGCCTCAGCGATACTTTTTTTGGTAGCCCCCAGGGTTGTTTACAATGGGAACAAATTTGTAGTAAAAATTAGAAAAAGAGCTCATACCCCTGTTTTAAAAGAAGTTGAAAAATTACAAAAACCGATTAAAGTTCCATGGCTTTCTGGTAAAACCGTGGAGATAGTCTGGACCGCTTGATTGGGGTGTTATTTTGTCGATTATACCTGCTGTGAAAATCGGTGTTTAATGTGTTTTTCAATCACTGTTTCATCCAATGATATTTCATCAGAGCCTTAATCCTTAGGGAAAATCTCATCCCTGTCTGAAATCTTCTTGCCAAGACCTTTTATAATTTTCCGCATTGTTTCCAGTCTACAGGACATACCGTTTTCGATACGCGCTATCGTAATAGGAGAGACTTTAGCCTTTCTCGCAAGCTCAGCCTTACTCATCATGACTTCCCCTCTGAATTTTTTCAGATTATTTTTTCTCAATTTATCTCCGGAAATATGTTGTCATTTATAACATGGTGTCATAGAACAGGGACTTATTTTTTCCCTTCTTCTATTTTTTCTATCTTCTGGAGTTTCGCCCATCCTGTATTGACAGAGAACGATTCACACTCTCCCGTAAAACTATTACATCTAACCGGTGAGTCCTTATAAATAAACTCGTATTTAGGACAAACCATATAAAAAACAACGCTTGCTATTATCAATATCAACCCCCATTTGATTACATCCAGTAACCGTTCTTTCAGCTCTCACTCTTTGTTATTTACCTTCGTTAATAGCTTTCCTCTATACTGTTGTTCTGCCATGTTTCGTCTCCTTTTCAGACTCGTTACTTTTTTCTTCTTTCACCACGAGTTCTGCGGTCTTCATTATACACTTCCCTATGTTCATTAGAATAAGTTTTTGTCAGGTCAAACTGGCGTGATTTCCGCCTGTCATTACCTGATCTCCGGTCAATACCTGAACGTCTCTCTGTTTTTTCCGGCATTGCGAATTCTCCTGTATTACTAATATTCAACTGATACGCCTTATAACACATTTAATTTCTTGACACAAATAACTATTAATCGCTATGTTCCGAGTATTATCAATATGTAAATCTAATTTTATTCGAAGGGGACTGTGGGAAACATGACTTAAACAAAAATTCAAATAGCAGAGACGGTACAGGAACAGCTTAAGATCTCACGGAAAGATTCAATTAAAATACTGGAGGACCTGCACGGACCGCCATATGTTCAAACAATCCATATAAGCATAAATGGTTTGACAGAAATACCCGGACAACAGAAGATGAATGGAATAGCACCAAATGGATAAAACCCGATGAAAATCCCATAAATTTATTAAAAGGAGTTAGTTACAATGGCAAATGGTATCGTAAAATGGTTTAGCAACCAAAAAGGTTTTGGTTTTATTGAGCAAGAAGATGGTCCCGATGTATTTGTGCATCATTCAGCAATCAAAGCAGACGGTTTTAAATCCCTCAATGAAGGTGATCGTGTGACCTTTGACATTGAGCAAGGACAAAAAGGTCCGGCTGCTGCAAATGTGACTGTTGTTTAATCTTAGGTAACGAATTATACAATCCTGGCATACCGATTAAGAGTATTGGAACGGGAGTTTACGGAAAAACGCAGGCTGTTTGAATAGTTTGTTTAATTGGGTATTTTTTCTGTTTTCCGGATATAATTTTCAAGGTACCGGCAGGCAATCTTTCCAAAAGGCACTATCCGCTCCCGACTCTCCTTGCCCATGATCCGTAAAAATCCGTCATGATAATCCACGTCCGCACGTTCCAGGCTTAACAGTTCCGCCCGTCTGATGCCGGTGGAGTAAAGCACTTCCAGAATGGCTCTGTCCCGGTAAATCTTTGATAATGATTTCATTTAAGTGGAATTGCCTGAAAATCACTGACCCAGGATCTTTTTTTGAATGTCCTTACTTCCAATTTTTAAAATACGTTTTTTGCAATCGTCGATGCATTTTTTGCATCTTTTAGGGTTTATTGGATCAGGTGATGAACAGGAATTCAAAAATGCCTGTATCCAATCAGCTCCGGTTTTGGGACATGAATAAATAAAATTAAAAAAACATATCATCCTTTCCAGAGTCTTTTTATCAACAGCATGTTCCATGCGGCAAGCTGTATGTTCTGCGGTTTCTTCATCAATCTGCAGAATATTTAATAGGAAATTTTTAAGTATTGCATGGCGGTATGTGATCTCTTCGGCTATTTCAGTGCCTTGCCGGGTCAGTGTAATAAAGCTGTATGGTTCGTAATTGATAAGTTCCTTTTCGGCCAGAGTTTTCAGTGCACTTGTCACTGAACCTCGCTGCACGCCTATTTTGTCTGCGATGTCTTTTGCCCTGGCTACTTTTTTAGTTTTTTCAAGAGACAGGATAGCTTCCAGATAATCTTCAAGACTTTCCGATAGTTCGGTACTTTTTTTCATGTTTTCTCCAATCAAAGTTATCTGAGTTTATATTGGCTTATATAATAAGTCAAACAAAATAAGATACTTGACAACTTAAAATATTAGGTATATCTATTTTTCGTGTTTGTGTCTAACTTTGGTTGACCTATTGATTCCATGGGAAAAAGATTTCAGTGGAAAAAAGATTATTAAACGATTACTATTTTGTTGGGCATGACAACAGAGGACGGAATTACAAATGAGAATGAGTTCGGAAGAGAAAGAAGATCAAACTGGTCTTAACCGGAAATTCGGTATTGCAGTTGTGGGTAACATGAATGTGGGAAAAACCACCCTGTTTTCCAGGATGTGCGGAGAGGAAGCGCAAAGTGCTAATATTCCCGGGAACACAGTTGCGATAAAAACCTGTAAAATA
>JAFDJC010000117.1 GCA_019307665.1 Deltaproteobacteria bacterium
TCAACCACGCCTCCTCCTCATAGTTATGAACCGCATTAGGCACGCCGAATGAAGCACCGGCATTGTTGCATAAAATATGTATGTTATCGAATTTATCTTTTACGGTTTTTGCCATGTCTTCAATGGAGTCTGTTCGGGAAACATCTAAATTGACAGCCAATGTTTCGATTCCGAACTCTTTTTTCAATTCGTCCGCGATATCAAGCATTTCATCTCGCGTGCCTGTCTTGACATCGCTTTTTGAGTCACCATCCATGCCGAGGTCTGCAATTATAATATGTGTTTTAAAGCCTGCAAGCTTTCGAGCAATTGCATATCCAATGCCGGTTCGTTTACCGGCGCCTGTTATCAGAGCTGTTTTTCCTGCAAGATCTGTATACATTTCACCTCCTATTTTGAATAAAGTCCGTCAATTAAACTGTCAATTGAATATTGATAGATTTCGTTATGATTTTCCCCGTTCAGTATCGTATTTTTTAGTTTTTTAAACTGTACCAGCCCATGAACAGTACCCCAGAACATAATTGAAAACCTTCTTGAGTTTACCGCCTTAAAGATACCGGCCTTTATACCGTCGTCAATTGTTGATGATATGAGGGAGAGAATTTTATTTCCGGAAAGATCAATCTGTGTTTTTAAATTCAATGGGAAAATCACTTCTGATGAAGAAAGGAAATAGCTGATAATATCAAAATAATCTTTTCTGTCTTCACTGAATTGTAAATAAGCAGTGCCCATTTCTTTCAGTTTTTTATCAGGCTTCTTTTTGTTTTGGTAAATATTTTCTATCTTGGCATAAAGGAGTTTCAAGCCTTCTTCCTGCAATGCGGCAAATATCTCTTCCTTGTTTTTGTAATAAAAATATATGGTTCCGACGCCAAGTTCAGCCTCTTGCGCTATTTTATTAATGGATATGGCTTTCATGCCGGTTTCAAACAGCAGTTTTCTGGCCGCGTCCAGGATTTGATTTCTCCGAAGCTCTTTTTCGAGAGCCCGCCTCTCTTTTACACCCATAATGTATTCCTTTTTTGAATAATCGGGCAGCAGAATTATCGTTCGATTATCGAATGGCATTCGATAAACGAACAAAACACTAATTTAGAAACGATGTCAATACTTTTATTAAAAAATATCACAAAACGCTTTACCCGTGCAAATAAAGCACCCTAATGGATAAAAGATTAATTTTATTTGAAAGGACTTTACTTCTTTAAAAGTGTCATATTGATGATATATCCATCAACAACCTTGTCAGTATCGAGATGGAGTATCTCCGCATAAGATTTTAAAAAATTATTTAAATGAAGTAATGAGGGAAGTCGTTGGAATTCATTGGCTTCGATGACCTGTAAAATCGACACACTAATTCGAACAACCTCGAAGATTTCCTGAAGCTCCACACCCAACGCTTGACGCAGCTCTTTTAGATCTTCTCCTGAAACCAGTTCATTGGAGTGGATTCTATTTCGAATTGCCTGGACTTTCGGGGACTCTAAATTTTTAGTAATTTTTTTATCAAACAGATGTTTAATCGATGTCTGGTTGTTTTGAAAGATGGGGACAGCTTTTGTTTGAGTCGGAGAAGATATCGCTTTGGTTGCGTCTAACTTGCCTTCAGAAATAAGTATTTTATTGTAGGCGGCACGCCTGTCTTCATTGATTAAGGTCTGAAACGCTTCTTCGATTTTATCCAATAACTGTTCCCTTTGGCTATCCTCAAACAGTGAATAGGTACTTAAGGAATCCTCGTCATATATTATTAATGCATTCTTATAAGCATGACGAATTTCAAAAAAAGATGCATTGGAAGGGATTTCAAGCAATTGGTAGTATGTTAGGCCGTCAAAATTTTTCATTTTGAATGAGCGGTTGAGGGATTTTATCAATATGGTTCCCTACTATTTTTTTAGCTATATTATTCAATTCTATTGCACTGATGGTGTAAGAATATTTACTAACAAAAATTTTCTTGGAGAGTATGGAGTCATACACCCGCTCATCATAGCTGATGTTGCCTAAAAATTCGAATTCAGAGTAAAAATGACGATTGCAAACTTTCTCGATTTTCTGCCCGATCATAGAATCCGCGCTTTTTTTGAACTGGTTAATGATAAATTTAAATTTAAATTTACTCAACTGTTTTTGAAACATCGCCCCTTTTTCAGGGTCAAATTGAATCACAGCTTCAATAAATTTAGACGATTGTTTTGAAATATTGCCTACTTTACTTAGGATTTGCTCATATATGGGCTTAAATGCTTTGGTTTTCAATATTCGTTTGGCCTTGCGCAGATAAACCGCTTTAATAAATTTGAAGGCGTTTTCAATGGAAGTCGGTTCTGGTGTGCAAATAAAAATGCCACTATCTGATGTCAAAAAGAAATCAAGGGTATTATAGTTTGTGCCGGCCCCCAAATCTAGAAGTACATACTCATAAGGCATCTTCTTGATGGCTTTGATGATTTTATTCTTTTGGGCGGTAAATAAATTGGCAATCTCCTCTGTACATCCGATGGAACTGATTAAATGAAGGTTGTGGATATCTGATCGAATCGCAACGTTTTCCAGGCTTACTTCTCTTTTATTTAAAAAATGATTCAGCCCTGAGTGACAACGGGCTTCTCCGATAAATGTATGCAGGTTTGATGCACCAAGATCCAAATCAACTAATGCCACTTTTATTCCCTGTTTGGCCATCAAAACACCTAAATTGGCTACTATAAAGCTTTTACCAATACCCCCCTTTCCTCCTCCGACGGGCAATATTTGTGGAACTCTGATTGTAATTTTTTTGGCCATGATTTATAACCAATTGTTATTTAATGAATAGTTACATTTCAAAATATAACGTACCTGTCAAGGGATTTAAAGTGTCATTGACTTATCGGCCAAATCAGATTGAAATAACATTAATTGCATGATACCAGTGACGTAACCTCTGAATTCTGAGCTGAAAGGAAGAAAGATATGCATTTCATGAGTAATAGAATACATTGGTATTTTTTTTTAACCCCAGCCATCCTTATTTTGCTTTTCGGAAAAGCCAATGCAGACTCTATTCAAGGACCCGACAGCCTGATAACGGAAAAGCTAACCTCTATAGGCAGCCCCCCGGCTGATTCCATCGTTTACCTTGAATCACTTACATTTAATTCAGATGTCACGAGCGTTGCATATGTTGCCGCTCAAAAAGGTAAAGGAATGTTTGTTTGTGTGAACAAGAAAACTGGAAAACGTTACAACAGCATCGGGAAAGGGTCTCTTGTTTTCAGTCCACAAGCAAATCGTATCGCTTATATTGCTGTCAGGGGGAAAAAAATGCAGGTCATAACAGATTATAATGAAGAGCCTCTGTTTGACCGTGTTGCCGATATCAGTTTCAGTCCTGATGGTTCACGTATGGCTTATCGTGCTCAAGAAGGTCGAAAACAGTTTATTGTTGTAGACGGCAGGAAAAGCAAAGGCTTTGACGGTATTTCAGGAAAGATGGGTTTTCTGTTCAGTAAGGATTCAAAACATATGATAGCAGTGGCGGTAAACGGGAAAAAGCAGATACTCTATATTAACGGCAGATATTCAAAGCCATATGACCGGATAGGTGAAATCGTATTTAGCCCCGATTCAAAGCATTATGTCTATTCAATAGAAACAAGCGGCAGATGGTATGTGATTAGGGATGGAAAAAAAGTACGTCTTCTCGATGGTGTAAAAGAGTTAACTTTCAGCCCGAATTCACTTTATCTTGCTTATGTTGCGCAACGAAACAGGGACAGTTTTGTTGTTAGGGATGTAAGGGAGTATAAATCCTGTGATACGGCAACCATGCCTGTTTTCAGTCCTGATTCTTCCCGTTTTGCCTACGCGTTTCTAAAGGCAGGGGCATGGCGAGTGGCAATAGATAATGGAGAAGGGCCGGTATTTGACAGGCCGGGCAGGTTGATGTTCAGCCCCGACTCAAAACATTTTGCCTATACGGCATACAGCAGCGGAGAATGGTATGTTGTTCTCGACGGCTCGAAAGGACTATCTTTTACCAATGTGGCAAACCTTGTTTTTAGTCCGGATTCGAACAGGATGGTATATGCAGCCCGGGATGATAATGAGCAAATGGTTGTGGAGAACAATGAGGCCGGGAAAAGTTACGACCAGGTCGGCAAACCTGTTTTCAGCCCTGATTCAAAACATATGGCCTACCCTGTTGCAAAGGATGGAAAAATGTTTATAGTTATGGATGGCCGGGAGGGAGAGCCTTTTGATCAAGTGGGAGAGCCGTTTTTCAGTCCTGATAGCCGGCATGTTGCATATAAAGTGGGTAACGGTGACACCTGGTTTATAGTGGTTGATGACAAAATAAGTAAAAACCGGTTTGACGGATTTGTAAAAAATGCACCTCTTGTATTCGATTCTGAGTCGACCCTCCACGGACTATCCTGGCGCCTGCCGGGACCCGAGTTTTTTCGGGTGGATATTGAAATTAAAAACTGATGTGTGAATTATAAAAGAAAGATTACGATAAAGACCATGATTTTTTTTGAAGGAGATGTTGTATGCCGGTAGATGTTAAACAAATAGGAGAACAGGTCGCAAATGAAAGCCCTGTGATAAATCGGATAAGAACCGAAATTCATAAGGTGATTGTCGGGCAGGAAAAACTGATTGACGGGCTGTTGATAGCTCTCCTCTGCAACAACCATGTATTAATAGAAGGTGTTCCGGGATTGGCTAAAACTCTTTCGGTTACAACGCTTGCAAAAATGCTCAAGGCAACATTTCGAAGAATCCAGTTTACACCGGATTTACTGCCTGCAGATGTCATCGGTACGCTGATTTACAACCCTAAAACCGGTGAGTTTCTAACCAAAAAAGGACCTATTTTTGCAAATATCATACTGGCCGATGAAATAAATCGTGCGCCTGCCAAAGTACAGAGTGCGCTACTTGAAGCCATGCAGGAACGACAGGTCACTATAGGTGATGAAAGCTTTGCGCTGGATGATCCATTCATGGTAATGGCCACCCAGAACCCCATTGAGCAAGAAGGGACATACCCTCTTCCAGAGGCGCAGATCGACAGGTTTATGTTCAAACTTATTGTTTCGTACCCATCCAAAGCAGATGAGCATAAAATTTTGAAAAGAATGGCCGGAACTGACCCTCAGACGGATGTTGAGCCTGTGATAACACCTGATGATGTGAAGCGCCTGAGGGGCTTAGCTGATAATATATATATGGATGAAAAAATAGAGGAATATATTGTGAACCTTGTTGAGGCTTCCCGTAATCCGGATATTTACAAACTGGATATCGGCTCTTTGATCAGATACGGCGCCTCACCTCGAGCGACGATTTATCTTGCCATGGCGTCTAAGGCAAATGCCCTGATTGAAGGCAGGGGATACGTAACGCCTCAGGATGTGAAAAGCGTTGCAATGGATGTATTGAGGCATCGTGTGGTCATTACCTATGAGGCCGAGGCTGAGGAAAAGACGTCGGAAGACCTTGTAGAACAGATTCTCCAGACCGTGGATGTTCCATGATACCGGATGATATCTCCAGAAAAATCAGATATATTCAAATATATACTAGCAAGGCTGTCAACGATACGCTTGCCGGGGAATACCATAGTGTTTTTAAAGGCCGGGGCATGGAGTTTGACGAAGTCCGCGAATACAGCAGCGGTGATGAAATTAGATCCATTGACTGGAACGTGACCGCCAGGATGGGGGCGCCATACGTTAAAAGGTTTGTTGAAGAACGGGAGCTGACAGTTATATTCATGGTGGACTTATCAGCTTCAGGCGCCTTTGGAAGTGTTTACAAACTCAAAAATGAAATTTTAGCGGAACTGTGCGCACTCCTTGCTTTTTCAGCGATAAAAAACAATGACAAAGTCGGGCTGATTATTTTTACCGATCAGGTTGAAATGTTTATACCCCCTGCAAAGGGGACAACACATGTATTACGTCTTATCCGGGAACTTCTTGAGTTTTCACCCGGGCGTTCACAAACAGATATTGCTGCAGGGATCGAATACCTGGCCCGTGTTACAAACAGAAAGTCTGTGGTATTTCTGGTTTCTGATTTTATTGGACAGGGATATGAGCAGAGACTCAGGGTTATGGGAAAGCGCCACGATCTTATCGCCGTATCTGTGACAGATCCCAGGGAAGTAAAAATGCCGGATGTGGGTATGCTTGAGCTTGAGGATTCTGAAACAGGACAATTCGTTTTAATAGATACCGGCAGCAAAGCGGTCAGAACAAAATACGAGAAACTGTGTTCAAAGAGGCAGAGACACTTGAAGGAGATGTTTCGCTCCATGGACATAGATCAAATAGAGATCTTTTCAGATCAAGATTATTTGCGCGAGCTGGTAAAGTTTTTCAGAACAAGGGAACGGAGGCTGAGGAAGTAACTATGGTAAGGAGCAGAACCGCTTCATATCATTACAGGACAGTCCCGAGCCTGATCTCTGCTGTTTTTGTATCTTGTTTTATATCCTGGCTGTTGTTTTTTATTCAGGCATGCGGGAATAAGACCGGAATAGAGAATACGCAAAACAATACGGTAACCGGCATACATAAAAAAATCGAAAAAGGTTCTGTTTCCGTAACGATTGATACAGATAAAAGAGAGATAACAGTAGCTGAGCGCCTAACCCTGACTGTCAGTGCCGCCTGCAGTGAAGACTGGGAAATCAATTTGCCCGGCATTGATGAAAAATTTGGGCAGTTTGTTATTGTTGACTATCATACAACAAGGCCTGAGCTTTCAGATCAGAAACAAAAGACAATCAGCCGGTCGTATCTTCTTGAGCCTTTCCTTGCAGGCGAATATACTATACCACCGATAACCATAGGGTTTAGAAAGGATGGGGAAACGGTCGATATTACAACACCGGAAATCAACATCAACGTAGCATCTCTGCTCCCTGAAAATAAAACGGATTATAAGATTCATGATATTCAGCCTCCGCTGAAACTGCCTTTTTCACTTCCAATATGGGTGTACGCGGTTTGTTTTGCCGTCATTGCAATCTTGATTGTATTATCTTTTTTCGTTTTTAGAAGAAGAAGATTACAAACCATAAAGGAGATAAAAGTTGATCCGGGCGAAATCGCTTTAAGGGAACTTGAAGCACTGGTTTCTGAAAAACTGGAAGAAAAAGGTGAGACCAAGCGGCTTTATCATGGAGTTTCCAATATTCTTCGGCGCTATATAGAGCGCTGTTTTGGAATTCATGCGCCTGAACAGACAACAGAGGAGTTTCTGGCCGGTTTGGAAAAAGGGAGTCGGTTTCCGGATAAGTATAACCGGCTGCTAAAAACTTTTTTAAGGTATTGTGACCTTGTTAAATTCGCTGAACATCAGCCGCAAAGGGATGATATTCAGAATGCATTTGGAAGTTGTCGTGAATTCATCCACGGCTCCAGAGAGAAGGAGCAGTGATGCGCTTTGAGTCACCATGGGTCTTTTTACTGCTTGCAATCATTCCCTTGCTGATATGGATGAAGTATGGCCGTGCAGTTAAGGGAACTTTGATTTTTTCTTCTGTTGCCGATGTTAAAAAGGCAGGTCTGTCCGTGCGCCAGGCATTTTCAGGTCTGCCCGGTATGCTCAGAGTTTTTGCTTTGGTCTGCCTGATCATAGCCCTCGCAAGGCCACAGACCGGTATGGAGCAGGTGCGTGAGATCAGTAAGGGCATTGCCATTGAAATGGTTATAGACCGTTCCGGCAGCATGGGTGCGGAGATGAAATATGGTGGCAACGCGATGAATCGTCTTGATGTGGTAAAGCAAGTGTTTAGTGATTTTGTACTTGGAGATGGAAATGAGCTGGAAGGACGCAAGGATGATTTGGTGGGCATGATCGCCTTTGCACGCTACCCGGATACAATTTGTCCGCTGACTCTGGCGCATGGAGCATTCCCTGCTTTTATGGAAAGCATCAAACTTGTAAGAACTCGAGATGAAGATGGTACGGCAATCGGTGATGCTATCGCCCTTGCTGCTGCACGGCTGAAAAAAGTAGATGAAACAATTGCGAGACAGAGGAAAAAAGGAGAGAACCCTTACCATATCAAAAGCAGGGTGATCATTCTTTTATCTGATGGTGAGAACAATTATGGCCGGCGTAGTCCTTTAGAAGCTGCTGAAATCGCTTCAGAGTGGGGAATAAAAGTTTATGCCATAGCTATTGGAGGTGGCGAAGCCGTGACATCGATAAAGACGCCATTTGGGGTATACAAGATGCCTGTGGGGCCAAGGGTTGACACCAGTGAATTAAAGGCGGTTGCCGAAAAAACCGGAGGGTTTTTTCGGCAGGCCCAGAATGCCGAAGCGCTTCGTGAAATATATCGGGAAATCGATGGGATGGAAAGGACAGAGATCGAATCCGTCAGGTTTGTGGATTACAAAGAGGTCTTTCATTGGCCTCTTCTTGCCGGCCTTTTTTTGATCGGGCTTGAAATTATTTTGACTTCAACTTTATTCAGGAAGATTCCGTGAGCACTATTAGATTTCAGAATATAGACATGCTCTTTCTTATATGGGTGGCGCCTCTGGTATTCGGTATTTACTGGTATGCCTGGCGGAAAAAACAAAGAAGTCTTACACTTTTTATCGAAAAAGGGCTTATAGACCGCAACCGTATTACTGTGAATTATTCCGGAAGAAGGAGAAGGGTGGCTTTGATGATGGCCGCCATTATTTTAATTGTCATTGCAGCAGCCCGCCCGGCGTGGAACATGAAGTCGGAGACAGTGGAACAGAGAGGGAGAGACGTTGTTTTTCTTCTCGATGTATCAAAAAGCATGCTTGCCGAGGATCTGGCGCCGAATCGTCTTGAGCGCGCAAAACTGGCCATTAAGGACTGTATTGAAAAACTTGAGGGGGACAGGGTCGCACTTGTGGTTTTTGCCGGATCTGCTGCAGTAAAATGTCCCCTTACCCTTGATTACGGTTTTTTCAGAATGATGCTTGATCATATATCCATTGACAGCGTCTCACGTGGCGGCACAATGATCGGTGACGCACTTCGAAAGGTTATGACTGACGTTTTTGATGACAGGACAAGGGAATTTAGAGATATCATCCTCATAACGGATGGTGAAGACCATGAAAGTTTGCCGGTAGAAGCTGCAGAAAAAGCCGGACAAAAAGAGATTCGTCTTATTGCAATCGGACTGGGTGACGAAAATGATGGAAGGCGTAT
>JAFDJC010000118.1 GCA_019307665.1 Deltaproteobacteria bacterium
TTTTCCTATCCGGTGCCATTCTTTTTTGTTTTCCATTAGCCCTTTTCCTTTGGCAAGCATACGGTTTATCCACGAATATTATCTATCAACTGTACATATAATAAACTCCGACAAAAAAGCAAGAGGGCTGTTAGCAATTATTTACATTTGATAAATACAAAATTTATTTTTACTTGACTGCATGGTCAATTACGTCTTATATACGGATTCGACAGCGGAAAAGAATTCCAGGTTGTTATTGATGGCAGCTATGTAAGTTCTCAAAAAAACAGGTAAGGCCAAGGATGTCTCATTTATAAATAGGTGACTGTCTGAGCGAAGCGAGTTTCAGATATTTATAAACGAGGTATCCTTGGCCCGGGGTTATTGAGAAGTTACACAGCTATCAATTAACAGTTTAACTTAACAGGGGATTTTCAAATGTTTCTCGAAAACCAGCGACTAACCCATCTGCCGCCGGCTGTTTATCCGGTTATCAAAGTGGATGAAAACAAATGTAATGGCTGCGGCCGTTGTGTAAAGTCATGCCCGATCCAGCTGTTAATGATCAAAAATGAAAAAGTCATACATAATGAACGATACGATCACTTCAGGTGCATTACCTGTCAGAACTGTGAAGCTGTGTGCCCACAGAATGCCATAATGATCGACGGTGATTACAGGGTAAACCGAGGTTACTGGAAAAACGATCATCTGTTTTCAGGCAGCAAGACACTTCCCGTTTCTCTCGATAACCGGGACGGCGCTTCAGAGGCAAAAGGTGGCAAAGATCAACTGACAGAAACCGAAAAAGTAATTTATAAAAGGCGGAGCGTAAGGCTCTATAAAAAAAAACAGGTGCCAAGAGAACTGGTCGAGCGGGTGCTTGAAGCCGGCAGATTTGCCCCTTCAGCGGGAAACAACCAGCCATGGAAGTTTATTGTCATTCAGGATAAAGCTGTTATCGACAAGGTAGATTTACTGGTAAAAAAGTTCTGCAGAATTGTCATGTATGCAACCATGCCTCATCAGTGGGTTAAAAAACAGGTGCCTGGTGATAAAAATGCCGTCCTTAAACCATGGCAGAAAATCGTCTATCAACTATTACTCCGGCTCAGAGGTCCCAACGAACTTGACCCGCGTGCCCTTGGCGGAATCAACGCCATCGTGAGTGATCCTGATTACCACACGTTTTTTCATGCGCCGACACTCATAATACTGCTTGTCGATAGACGGGGAATCGGGTCAATTGACCTTGATACCGGTATATGCGGACAGAACATGGTACTGGCCGCACACTCACTTGGTCTTGGCACCTGTTATGTCAGCCTGATCGATGGTCTGCAGGGATTTCCCCGATACCGGAAAAAACTTGGCATTACGTCTCCATTTGAAATCGTCACATCCTTTACTCTCGGCTATCCGAGCGGACAGGTTGACAATGTAGTGGAAAGGGAACAGTTAAGAGTTAAATGGATTTAACCCTGAAATGTTATCAAAGTGAACTATGGTATTTAAAATTGAAAAACCTGAAAATGTAAAACAGATCGCGGCCCAGGATGATCCCGGAGTGCTGCAAAAAAACTTGAGCTTGCTATGTGAAAAGGCGAAACAGGCTGGAGCAATTGATGCAGCTGTGGTCGATTCGGATCAGATTGTTTTTAGCCCTGCGATAATTGAAAATATAAAATCAGATGACAGATATCCGTCCATCCACTGGCCTCTGACATATCCAAAGGATGACATTAAAGAAGCGATACTGGCATCTCAATATGGAATATTTTTTAGGATTTCCTCTGTTCCCGGTATGCCCGACTATGGGGGCGGCCCTGTTGATGACATAGATCATCGAAACATTTACATCCGGCTTTATAATATTGTTACAATGATCGAATCCGCATGCTTTTACATGGGCTATCACCTTGCCATGGGACTCGCAGCGGGAAACTGCAGGAGTGTATTCTGCAGCGATGAAAAACGCTGCTGGCCAATACTTAAGGGGCGACCGTGCATTCACCCCAATAAGGGGAGACCTTCCATGGAGGCAGCAGGTATCGATTCACGGGCAATGGCAAGGAGCGTAAACTGGAATTTTCCCGAAAATGAAAAAATACCGCTACTTACGGGATTGATAATGGTGACATAAAAAACGACTTTTTTAAAAAGGACAAAAAACAGATGGCAGGATCGATTCACCTCCAGCAAACAAAGGAAAATCAGAGCGGGCAGCTCAAACATCTTGAACTCCTTAAGACACTTGCTTTAAAAAGCGGCGCCGATGATGCAACTATCATTTACGCATCAGACGTTATTGTCGATCCCCGTGTCCGCTTTAAATGCATGATACCAAAATGCTACATGTCCGGGAACTGCCACCATTGTCCGCCGTACGGCTATTCCATAAAAGAAGTTCGAGCCATAGTTGCACAGTATGAATGGGCGGTTTTTTTCCGCAAAAAAGTGAACAGCTCGATCATAGCGGCAAAGAATATCCATGAAGCAATTGATTCCGGTATCATGGATGACAAAGGCAATGCCATTAACCTGGGAGGACATTACATACTTGTTTTTACCATAGCAAAACTACTTCAAAAAAAGGCCAGGGAAATGGGACATGACCTTACACATGGGTTTGCAGCCGGAAACTGCAGGGATCCATTCTGTCATCTGCAGCCCACATGCCAAAATCTTATAACAGACAAGGGATGCAGGCACCCTGAGCTGAGTTCCTTTTCAATGGAGTCGAGCGGAATGGATGTATATAAAATGGCGGCCCGGGCAGGGTGGGATCAGTTTCCCATTGGCGGTATGTGCGAACCGGATAGCGTGCCCCAGGGGAGTTTGATGGGGCTTGTGCTTATTAACTGACAAGCAATAATAGCGGATGATAATGATTAAGCTAATTGAAAAAAATAAACGAAGCTTTATAAAGATTCGCGACAATTTGATAGCATTAAAGCAGAATAATATTACACTCAGGCAGATGCCTTACATGATTCGCGAATGGCGCCTATGGCTTCAGGTCACGCGGAATTTTAAAGTGATTGAAGGGTCCTGGCTGGGAGGTTTAAAAACTTATTTGAGTATTTTTGAGGGAATCCCCGGCAAAAAAAATCGGGAAGAAGAGAAGTCGTAACCGGCGTATGACAGTTAAAAAGATTTCGCCGGAATGACAAGAAATGTAATTTTGATTTTTTTACGAGACTGTCTTTTTACTGGCCCGGGAAAAATTTTTATGGAAAAAACTTATTTGAAATATGGCCTTCACAGTGCCACGCCGGATCTGTTGGAGTCGATTCCAGCTCTGGGTAAGCTGAAAAAACGCAATCCATCATATATCAAACGTGCAGAAGAAGCCCAAAAAAAGGCCCGTAGATTTGCCGGAAAGGAAATGCTGCCCAGGGTTCTAAAAACCGATAAAAAATGTTCGGAAGATCCGAAATGGTTTGACTGGGAACTATGGCGAAAAGCAAATCGTGAAAAACTGAATATCAGTCCGATTCCTGAAAGGTTGGGCGGTCTTGGATGGAGCGCGCTTGCCAATGCAATCATGGTCGAAGAACTGGCGAGTGTCTGCCTTGCCGGTGCAAGCAATATCACCTTTAACACATTTGGACTCCTCGGCGCTTTAGTGGAATGCCGGACAGGTATAGTTCTTAAAATAATCCGTATGATGGTTGATGCCCAAAAAAAAGAAAAACCTCTGTTCTGGTCATGGGCTATTACAGAGCCCGGAGCCGGCACGGATATGGAAGAAGAAGCCGGCATGAAAAAAATGCGCCCGTCAACTCGTGCTGACAAAGTGCCCGGCGGATACAGAATCAATGGCACCAAATGCTTCATTACAAATGGAAGCCTGGCAAGCTTTGTGATTGCATCTGTTCCGACTGACCCTTCCCAACCCCTGGAATCGATGGCCACATTTCTTATACCTGCCGCATCAAAAGGTTTTTCAGTCGGACGCGTGGAGCGTAAAAGCGGGCAGAAGGCCAGCCAGACAGCAGAGCTTTTTTTCGACAATCTTTTCGTCCCTGAAGAGAACCTGTGGGAGCCGCCCGGAAGAGGTTTAAGACATACAAGAGAAATTCTATCTGTGACACGTGGTTACATAGGAGTTGCCGCTCTCGGCATAGCAAGAGGGGCCTTGGAGCACTGTCTTCAGTATGCTTCCCGTAAAACAATAAAACAACACCGGCTAATAGACGAAGAATGGGTGCAGATAGAAATAGCTGATATGGCAAAAGGTATCATGGCATTGCGTAATCAGTGTTATAATTTTGCCATTGCTCTTGACACTTATCACGCCTGGCAGCTGTTTGATCGCATACCCGTAAAAGCTGCCTTGAAAGTTCTACCCGGGAGCTTTTTGCTTGGCGATAAAATTCAGGCAATTGCCGATAACAGAATCGTCAGCAATATTGGAAGCTGGTATAAGCATCGCCTGGTATCGGATGAAACTGTGGAAAAATTTGTAAAATACGGTTCAGCGGCAAAAGTGGCGGGCACCGACCTGGCAGTGCGAATATCTTCAAAAGTTCTTGATATTGTGGGCTTAGAAGGCATGTCACACGAATTCGGCATGGAAAAGTATTTTCGTGATGCAAAGGTGACACAGATTTATGAAGGAACGAACCAGGCCAACCGGATTGATATTTTCAATCATGAGATCGGAAGACTTTTATAATGAAAATAGAGCAGCATATGCCCGCAGACCCAATACATGAAGTAGTCGCTGAATGTCGAAAATTTTTAAAAAATGAAATTCGTGACCACGTACTCGAAGCGGATTTAAAAAAAGATACCAACTGGGTTAATCATGTATGGCAAAAAAGCCGGCAGCTTGACTTACCGATTCTTTTAATACCTGAAGCTTATAACGGCGCCGGATTTTCCCAATGCTCATGTGCGCTGCTCCTCGACCTCATTTCTTCCGAGTGCGCAGGCATCGCATCTGTTTTTGCGCTTCACTTTGCCGGATGTATTCCTTTTCTGAGCGCTGATGAGAATCAACAGCGATCTTTTTTTTCACTCTTGTCAGATGATAATAACCGGAAGTCTGCTTTGATTTCTCCTGTTTTTCCTTCGGAAACAGATGGGCACCGGCTTGAAGTGGAAGAACAAAACAGCGGGCTTGTTATAAGCGGCACAACTTCTCTTGCCGGCAATGCACTTGCCGCAGATCTTTTTTGCCTGTTTATTGAAGATGGTGATACGACAGGTGAAGATATTACATGTGTTGTTTTGAAAAAAGAGACACCGGGACTCTCCCTTGGCAGGGCGGCAGATTTTCCGGGATTAAAGACAAACGCTTTTGCTCCAATTATTTTGGATCGTGTTATAGTTGACAAACAAGCGATAATCGGAAAAAGGAAACAGGCAAAAGCAATTATGGAAAACGCAAAGAACAGTCTTTTCCGGTTTGTCGCTGCAACAGCTATGGGCGCAGCGCGCAATGCTTATGAAAAGGCAGCAGCTTATGCTCGCCGGCGTTATCAATTCGGGAAAATGATTATTCACCATCAACAGATACAGCGTATGCTTGGCAGCATGCAGATGAAACTCTCCATGGGAACGGCCGGGTACTTGAACAGCTTTGGTGATAAAGAAATGATACTCCCGTTTTCAAAACCAAAGCCCGCACTTGTGAAAGTCTTCTGCACGGCTGTCGCCCTTGAAATTGTTTTTGACGCAATACAAATTCATGGAGGCTACGGCTACATGCATGAATACGGGCTTGAAAAAACCATGCGTGACACCAAGGTACTTCAGCTCATGCTGGGACGAAATCCAAAATGCCAAATCGATGTAATAGCCGGAGAGCTCCAGAATGACCGATAAGTCTGACACTCGAAAAAAACTTTTCACAGACCATGAACTCTATTGGCTGTCTTTACCGTATCCTGTCAGGATCTCCAAACTCATTAAACAGAAACGGGTGGATGAAGCAATTCAGCATTGTGAAGATATGAAGGGGTCACAAATTCTGCTTCATGATTTTTTTGCGGACTCCTGCATGTTTCTGTGGAGCTGGGTCGGAGATAACATGGGCGAGGAAACAGTTGAGCAGATGTTCCGTTATATCTTTTCCCAATCTGCAAAGCGTCAGTATTTTGATGCTGCCGGCGCTCAGGTAATGCCTCATCTAACCATAGATCTCCTGGCGCGCTCCTGGCGCGCTCATAGCTGCTTTGGTGCCGGTGAACATCCGGGTTCGTTCAGTATTACTGAAGATGATGAAAAGTTTACGTTTCATCTGCATCCTTGCGGCAGCGGCGCCCGTCTATGGCGCAAAGGATTGTATGAAAAGGGAGAAGGGGGGAAAGTTTCAGAGAAAATCCATACATGGACCTACCAGCGGAAAGGTTTTCCATATTACTGTATTCACTGTTCCTTTTTAAATGAGATTCTGCCATATGAATCCGATTACGGATTCCTTTTGTGGCCGGTTGATCCATTGAAAAATAAAGATGATGAATGCGCCTGGCATGTGTACAAAGACCCGGCCATGATACCTGATCATTACTATAAAAGACTGGGCCTTGTTCCAAAAAAAAAGAAAATTAATAAAGGTCTGAAACCCGGGCATCGCTTTTTCTCAGATCAGGAGTTTGCGGAAATGGCGCAACCCATGCCGGACCGGATAATAGGTTGTCTCCAAAAAGGAGCATATCAACGTGCATTAAAATTATGCCGGGAAGTAAAAGGGGAATTTCTTGAACTCCATGATCTTTATGTCATGATGCTCATTTCGACAATGACATTCATTTCAGATTCAAAAGGCGAAAAGGCTCTGGGTGAAGTACTTGACGGTCAGTATCGTAATTGTATTGAAAAGTCGATTCTGAGTAGAACGGGAAAAAAAACAGTGGCGGAGAAAGCATCCTTTCTTGCAAATATGATTTTTAACATTGACAATTGTAACCGTAGCGGTTACCACCCGGGTAAATTTTCCATCAGGGAAGATAATCTCTACATATATTTTATTTTAAACCCATGCGGCAGCGGCGGGCGATTGCTGCGCGCCGGAAGCTATAAGCCTATGCCGTTCATAAAGCAAATTCAGGAGCAGATTGAAAATTCTGTGGCTTATTATGCTGCTCATCACCTGCCCCTGCCTGAAAAATTGCTTAAGATGATATTTCCATTTACCGTCACCCATTTTACTCAACGGAAGCCCTATCTCCAGGGTAAAACAAAAAGGCCTCACACCTGGTCGTTCAACAGAAAAAATATACCTTATTATTGCTGCCAGTGCGGTATGATCCAGGAGAAACTTTTCGAATCGGGTTTGGAAATTATTCCGCCTAAAAGCAATAAAGATTCATGTGTATGGAAATTAAGTAAATTCTGATTATATCTTTTATTATATAAGGGGAGGAAAAAATGTCTAAAGGATCAAAAACCAGAATGCCGGAGCCGATTTTTGAAAAATCTAGAAATGTTGCTTTTGCAATCAGGAAAAAGTTAAACTGGACTTTTTTGGGCCAGTTGTTTGAAATCAGAGCAAACTTAAGGCCTGATTTTCCTGTCCTTACATTCGAAAATGCGTCCCACCCGGACGTGGTTCAGACATTTCAGGACTTACATGAGAACTCACACCGCTTTGCCAGGGCTCTCCTTGATGCAGGGTTGGAAAAAGGAGACAAGTATGCTGCGATCATGCATAATTATCCTGAAATGATTCACCTGATGGCTGCCGCAAGTATTACAGGCACAATAGTCGTTCCCATTGATCCTAGAACCAAGGGTCAAAAGCTCGCACACATGATATCCAATTCAAAAAGCAAAGCGGTTTTTATTACCGCTGACCTTCTGGATCATATTGAACCCATCATGAAGGATATCCCTGATGTTAAGCATATTTTTACTATTGAAAAACCGGGTAAACCTGCGACAGGAGATGTTTCACAGCTCAAATCGATACAGGAAATACTTGATTCGCCTTTCAGGCCTGTGGACTATATGCTGTCTAATCCTGCCCACCCGATTCAAATTGTTTATACTTCAGGTACTACAGGCGACCCTAAAGGTGTTCTCAACGAGAACTTTCGTTTTCCGATATATGGCTATATTTTAAGCCGCTACTGGAAATATGATAGAAGCGACACAATTTATACGGGTCTTTCACTCACTCATGGCAATGCCCAGGGATGCACTTTCGCGCCTGCGGTTTATAGAAGTATCAAGGCTGTTTTCAGCGTTAAATTTACCAAAAGCAGGCTGTGGGATATTACCCGAAAATACGGTGTAACAACATTCAGTATGCTTGGCGGTGTGGCGGCTGGAATATACAATGAGTCTCCGAAACCGACAGATGCTGACAATCCGGTGCGGCATGTCGTGAGCGCCGGAATGCCCAGGGCAATATGGGAAAACTTTGAAAAGCGTTTTGGCGTCGATATTCTTGAATGGTATTCGACTCTCGAGGGCGGCGGTTTCGCACGCAAACCTATCGGGCAAGGCCCTATCGGGAGTTTTGGAAAGCCCATCGGTATTTTCACCATGAAAGTTGTCGATAAAGATGACAACCCGTGTCCGCCAAATGTTCCGGGGGAAATCATTGCCAAACCAAAAGGCGTCAGCGCTTTTGTTAATTACTTTGACAATCCGGAAGCCAGCGAGAAAAAAACACTCGGCGGATGGAACCGAACCGGAGACATCTCACACATTGATGAAAATGGCTGGTACTTTTTTGACTATCGCATTGGCGGTGGGCTCAGAAGAGCAGGGGACTTCATTCAGCCCGACACAGTGGAAAAAGTCATAGGGGAACATCCGGCCGTCAGTGAAGTTTCGGTTTTCGGTATTCCGGCTGCCAGCGGCGCGCCCGGAGAATCCGATCTGGTTGCCGGGATTGTACTTTTTGACGGAAAAATACCCGATCCTGCAAGCATATTTGAATGTGCAAGAAAAGGTTTGGAGTCAAACAGTGTGCCGAGTTACCTTATGTTTCTTGAAGAAATTCCAAAGACAATCAGTGAAAAGCCTCAGGAAAGATTCTTGAAGCAGAATTTTGAAGAACATCCTGAATTGGTCTACAAACTTGAAGATTACAGATAATTTAAAATGAATGGTAGTGTCCAGATTTTTTAGCACTTTTTCTTTTAGCAACCCATCAACCTGAGTTTTAAGTATTATAGAGCCCCAGGGAGCCAGCAAAAAGCCCCCTGGAGGCTCTGGTTCTTATGCTATTGCCTGTGGATGTA
>JAFDJC010000324.1 GCA_019307665.1 Deltaproteobacteria bacterium
TGAGTGCGGGCAATATTCAACAAAGATTCTGGAGCTGTATCTTTCCCTTGTACAGGAAGACCCGGATAATAAGGCACACTATTATCGAAAGATTAATGAAATATACGCTGCACTGGGAAATGAGAAAGAGGCCCGGAGGTATCAGTTGTTTGCAGAGAGATCAGTGTAAGCCAGCGTCAAATTTACACGTCAAAACAACATCCTGCCATGACGGTTACTCCCCCGCAGTCTCCCTTCAAGGCACTTCTTTTTAATTCACTTTACATATAACTATATGAAAATACTGTAAATTGTAGTTTGAAACTATTTCCAAATCTTGCTGGCACAGATTTTGAATAAACTAACGGGAGCACCTTTTCTCTATTTCGTGGCGGGCAGTTGAAAGGACCTCCTCCGGAATCAATCGACTCTTATGGAAATAGCAAAAATTATCAGTATAGACGAACTCATGGAAATGGTCAGTGTTGGCGGTATGTTAAGAACCGGCATCGACCTTTTTAATAAAAACAATGTGTTACTTTTAAGTGGGGACCATGTCGTTAATAATGTCAATACATTGCTGCATTTGAAAACAATGGGACTCACGGAGATTCCAATTAATGTCGAGAACCAAGGGGGTATATGGGACCAATATGGAAACGAAAGATCGATAGCGCATGAAAGTGAGGGGAACCATGTACCGGCATCTGAACTCAAAAAACCGGCAGACTCCAGATCCACTGATATAAAAAAGAAAATAATAGAAATACATGAAGTTAAACGTGAAGCAGAACAAAAATACAAAAAAGCCAAGAAAAATATTATTAAAGTGATAGAGGATATTAAAAATACGGGTGGTGAGTTTGATTATGGTTTGGTTGAAAATACAGTTATGGATATTTTTAACTTTATCACCAGAAAAGAAAATGCATTTTCATACCTTACAAAAGAACTGTTTTCCTACGATGACTACCTGTACAATCATTGCTTAAACGTCTGCATAATCGGGACGGCTGTAATCAGGAGATTTAACGAGCACTTCAGCTCAGAAATTAATAAATACCTTTCAAACCGTTATTATGAAAACACCCATGAGCACGAGAAAACCAGCAGCGCCTCATTTCTTTATTATCTTCCAGAGGAGTTATATGACATTTCAATAGGTTTTTTCCTGCATGATATCGGAAAGATAATGGTCCCGGAAGAAACTTTAAATAAAGAAGGCGCCCTTTCAAAGGAAGAATTTAAATTAGTAAAAAATCATTCTTTAGAATACGGAATCAGGCTTTTGAATAAAAACAAAGTGAAAAGTCCTTTTATCAACAACATAATAAAATATCATCATGGCATTTTGTTCAAAGGTGAAAAAAACTGCTACCCGAGCGACAGGTACTATTTAGAAAATCCGGCATATGTCAAAATTTGCAAGCTTGCAGATATTTATGACGCTATGACTTCAAAGCGGTGCTACAAAGAAGCCTTTAATCCCGTGGTGGTCGTCACTGATTTGTTCCATGAATATGCCCATAAAGACCCAATGCTCCAGTTCATTCTTCACTCTTTTGTAAATACGGTTGGGATCTATCCTCCGGGGAGTCTGGTATTTCTGCGTGACGGAAGAATGGCGTATATCGTTGAAAGCCAGGGTCCGCTGGTAATCCCGTTTACTGACACCCATGGAACCACATTAAGCAGGCAGCAGGATCCCATTGCCCTCGATGAATTGGGTGAAGACGAAGAAGATTTGAAAATCGACAGACGAAAACCTGTCCTGTCCCAGGCAGAGGTATATAGCCTGTTGCCCTCGTTTCTGAAGGAATCAATGTAACTACTCAGGTTGTTAGGTTCAGGGTTCAACGGTTCACTGTTGCGCCACAAACGTCTGAACCGTGAACCCTTGAACCTGAGTAGTTACGATGCAATCAGCTAAAAAAATAGCCTATCGCTGCATATGTTTTTTTATGATGATTTCTTTTTTTTCCTGTTAACAGCAATCATAAGCGCGGGCGCAAGAAAAAAATCAGAGAGAAGCGCTAAGATAATTGTTATTCCGGTAAGCGCTCCAAAGCAAATGAGGTTATTCATGTTTGCGACCATAAATGTGAAAAACCCCAGAGATAACACGCAGGTCGTCACGGTTATGGCTCTGCCGGTTGTCAGAAGGGTCTCTATTACCGCTTTTTCCGCATTGCCGCTCTCCTCAAAGTAACGTCTGAAATTGTGCATGAAGTGTATGGTATCATCCACCGCAAGTTCGATGGCGATACTGCCCACCAGCATGTTAAACAGGTCCATGGGCACGTTAAACCATCCCATGCCGCCGATAGTAATCAGGATTGGTGTGATGTTGGGGACCATGGAAAGCAGACCGATTCGCACGCCTCCAATCAGCAGGATCATTAAAATGGTAATAATAATCATGGCATAAACATAGCTTTTTGCCAGGCTGATAATTGCGTTATATTCAACCTTCACGAATATTGCCGCCATCCCGGTCACCTTGATTGCGGCTTCCGGGAATTTTTCTTTGAAATAACTGGATATTCTGTCCAGGAAATCGGCGAATACGACAAAATCAATAAATGGGACTTTCATTGTGAGCCGCGCTTTGGAAAACCGGCTGTCTGTCACATCTTCAAGATCATCGGAACCGCTGTTTTCAAAAAGCAGAAACTCCTGGGCTATGAGCCGCTTGTCCTGAGGGATTGTGTAAAATTCATCGTCATTGTTGTGAAGCGCACGGTTAATCTCTTTTAAAATCGCGGTAATGGACCAGGCCTTTCCAATAAAAATTTCACCGGATTTGAGGCCCTCCATATATTCGTGGTAAAAGCGGACTTTGGAAATTCCATAGGTGGCAAAGACAAGGATGGCAGCGGATATAATCAGAATCCGATAAGGATGTCTGATTGAAATATTGCCCACAGATGTAAGCAGGGCGTCTGTTTTGGATAATGCCTGGTCATTTGTTCCCTTTTTATTTCCGAATGGTTTAATCGAAATAACTGCAAGAAGCGCCGGCAGGAGAATAATCGTATAAATCAGCGCCATCATAACGCCCGCAGCGGCAAACTTGCCGAGATCCCCAATGCGTGCCACCGCAGCAGTTGAAAATGATAAAAGTCCTGCGGCAGTTGTGACGCTCGTCATAACCACGGCGAATCCCGAATGCCCCATAGCATAGACGATAGCGTTTTTCCTGTTGTGATGCATGTTGAAATGACGAAAAAATATGGCAAGGATATGGACCGATGCGCTCACGCCGACTGCAAGCAGGAAAGATGGCAGAATCTGGGTTTGCACCTTTAACGCAGTGCCTGTGGCCGCCATCAAACCTATGGTGGAAACAATTGAAAGCAGTACAATAAGAAGTGGAAAAAGGACACCAGAAATTCTTCTGAATATGGTCAAGAGAAACAGGACAATTGTTGCTACGGCTATGCACATAAATGTCCCCATATCTTTTGCCATCATTATTTTCATGGAATGCACAACCGCAGGAATGCCTGAAACGTAAATTTGTGTATCAGCTATTCTGTGGCTTTTTAAAATGGCTTCGACAGCATTAATGACTTCGCTGTTTTCCTGGTCAGTTAGATATTGTCTCGGGTCTGAATCCGTATCAGCCGGGGCGGTATCCCCGGGTTCAACTTCGGAAAAATTATCGAAGCCTTCAAGAGCATCAACTTCCGTGGAAGAAAATGCAGAGGTTTCAATCATAATTGTCGTAAACTTGAGGTCTTCGGATATCAATAAATTCATGTAAATCGGGTTATTGAGAGCCCGGTCTTTAATAGCTTCAAGATCTTCAGGAGTTTGCGGCCAATTTTCAAGAAGGTCGTCCACAATCAGCACATCATTTTCTCCGTAAGTATTCCTGGCATTTATAAGGCTGGTAATGTCTTCCAGGTGCGGAACCTTCTCTATCAGTTCATCATGCAATTTCTTCAGACCGGCGAGGAAGTCCATGTCAAATACGTCCGGAGGACTCAGCGCGATAACGAGCATTTGATCTCTGCCGAACTGGTCTTTGAAGGCTTCGTAGTCAACCAGAGAGGGATCATCCTTATGGAGAAAGCCTTCCATGGTTGTATCGAGCGTGATTTTAGGTAGTTGACTTGCAAAAGCCGATACAATTGCAAGCATGACAAAGAGGGTCTTATACCGGTTGTCAAAAATAATAACAGCCAGGTTTTCAAACCAGGTTTCTATTCGGTTTCTGATCCCAGACACTGTAATTTCCTTTGAGGGCTATAAAAAAAGCAACAGTTTACCGCTTTGAAAAGACGTAAGCGAATCGGAATTGTCGGGCAGAGGGGGCCTCAGCAATTGACGATCGGACAAATACGGCTTGAAGATGAGAGGCTAAATGGGATATTATGTTTTGCACGGTCCCAGTGTTGAAATAATCCAATAAAAGATTATATTCACGCAGTCATTTTCAACCATTTTAATCTGTTAACGGATAATAGATTTATGAAGACAATCTGTCAAAATGAAAAAAAGGAACATTTTGAGACGGGGCAGTAGACAATTAGCATTATGATTAGCAGAATAATATCAGGGGGCCGGCCCGGAGTCGAACAGGCTGCCCTTGACGTGGCAATAAAACTTGACATTCCGCACGGTGGCTGGGTACCGAAAGGCCGTAAAGCGGGAGGTGGAGTCCTGCCTGAAAAATACAATTTGAAAGAGATTTCGGCCTCCAGAAATCCTAATACCATTGAAAAGAATATATTGGACTCAGACGGGACCCTGATTATATCCCATGAAAAGCTTCCGGGGGATTTCGTGCTGATAGGGGAAACGGCTATAAAACACAGTCGTCCCTGGCTTCATGTAGACCTCAACACTACGAATGACTTTATTGCCGCCCAGACCATAAGTGTATGGGTTTCTAAGAACGGGATTGAAATTTTGAACATCTTCGGGCCTGAAGCCAGCAAAGATCCAAAGGTTTATAAAGCCACAGCAAAACTTCTTGAAACGGTGTTGTATTTGGATTTGATGGGTTTCAGTTTGAGTGCCGCTGAACGTGCCCTAAAACGAGTACCCAAAACCGTTGAGGATGCTGCGGATGTTCTTATTCCCAGACTTTCATTGAGAGATAAAGCAATCATTGCAAATATGAATCGGGAGGATCTGTATTCCATTCACCGTTCATTGGGTGAGTTCATCAAAAGCAATTTCGGTCTGTGGGAAGGGAACGAGGAACTCATAGCGTCCTGTCGATCAGTTTCGGAGAAAAATAGCCTGAAGGATGATGATGCCGTCTTAGTTATAATTGGGGAAGTATGGGAGAGATTGAGAAAGACTCATCGAATCAGAGCTGTTTAATAGTGCCCAAACGAAAGCTGTCTTTTTCGCCAATCTCTGGGCCTGCCTGTGCGTGGCCGCACGCAGACGGGTCAGATAAAAATTTTAATCCTCAAAATACTTCAATTATTGTAACAGTTTAGAGTTTTGAAAAGACGTAGCATAATTGGAATTGTCGAACTGTGGGGATCTCTTTTTAGAAGCCCGCATATTTGAGAGTCATTCCAAAATGACGGCAGCTTGATACGCAATTTGTCATTAGCGGCCTACAAAGCGTGTCTTCCGCTCCAAGTTGTTCTTCTCTGCCTTTACGTTGCTTGAAATCCAGGCTTGACGGACATAATAACGGATGTCAGTTGTGATGCGGGCTTCTAAAAAGAGATCCCCACGGTTCGACAAGCATTATTGGTAAAAACCTAAACAGTTACTGAATTTTTAATTGTAAATGTTGAATTGAACAAAGAAACGATTTCAATATGTTAAGAACCCTAAGAGCTCGCGCAAATATAA
>JAFDJC010000325.1 GCA_019307665.1 Deltaproteobacteria bacterium
CTGCCTCGATAATATTTCTCATACTTTCGCCTGCCACCGGGGCACCGTCACAACTGAAAGGAACAATGGCAATCGGTATGCCGACATCAACACCTTTGGTAATTTCAATGGTGAGCACTGCCTGCGCCGGACTGACTATCAGCCCTGAAAGAATTATTAACAGTGCAGCAAGTTTTTTCATATTAAATAATTTCATTTTTAAAATTTTGTCTCTAGCAATATTGTAGCCCTGAAAGCTGAAGACTTTCTTATGGCCTGAACGGAAAATCAATAACCTTGAACTCGGAATACAGATCCGGATCCAGCGGTATTGGTATAGGTGATGCTCGCATAAAAGCCTGCTCTACTGATCTATCACAAAAACTATCACCACTACTCTTTACAATCCTCGCGCTAAGAACCTTTCCATCCGGTGCAAGATTAACACGTACAGTGGGATTGCAGCCTTCCGGGCCGCGCGGAGGATAATTCCAGTTTGTTTCCACTTTTTGTTGAATCCGCGGAACGTATTTACTCATCGCCTGACCCGCTCTTGCTGCCCTGGCCTTTACTTCCATCTGTTTTTTCATATCGGCTTCTTTTCGTTTACGAGAGGCTTCAGCTTTTCGTTTCTTCTCTGCTGCCACCTTGCGTTTTTTCTCTTCGGCGAGTTTCTTCTTTTTTTCAGCCGCTTTTTTCTTTTTCGCTTCGGCTTTCTTATGTGCCTTCTCCTCGCTCTCTTTCTTTTTCTTTAGTGCTGCCTTTTTCTCTACCTCTTTTTTACGTTTTTTCTCAGCTTCTGCCTTCTTTATCTTTTCTTCTTTCTTTCGTTTGGCCTCTGCCACGCGCTTTTTTTCTACGGCTATTTTGCGCTGCTTCTCGCGCTCGATAGCTTTCTCTTTTTCCTTCTTTTTTTCCTTTATCTTTTCCAGATCCTTACTTTCAACAGTCGAAGCTTCAATAATATCAACAGGTTTCTCTGCTTTGACCTGCAGAGCTTTCACCGCCGCCACCGGTTTCATGTGGCTATCCACCTTGATAAACATGATGCCAAATAACACCCCATGCAGCAAAATTGCAAGGCCCAGGGCAACCGGACTTAAATGCTGCTTTTTTAAAAGCCGCCTGCTAGTGTATTGTTTCATATTAATTAACGATTAAGCGTGACGAGAAACTGTTAGCTACAAGGCAGGTTTCGCAGTAAATGGTTGTTCCCTTTGCAAGGAACCTAACGCTGTAGATGACAGTTTCTCGCCGCGCCCGAAGGGAGACCCACAAATGGCCCAATACGGCGTTGCAACTCTTGGCAAGGGATTAACCATTACCTGCGATCTGCGCCTTGTCTTGAACCATTTGTGGGCCTCTTAATCGTAAATTAATATGAAACACTACACTAGTTCCAGCTGTCACAATTATTTTTCCGGTGGCTCTGTTACCAGACCTACCTTTGGAACACCCGCCTGCTTCAACAACACCATGGCAGTCATCACTGCCTGATATTCCACCCGCCTGTCGCCTTTCACAAGAAAGGGTGTTTTCGGGTTTCGTTTATGGACAATAGCGGCCTTCCGGATAATTTCCTCACCGCTGACCGGCTGCTTTTCCTCATTTACAAACAACTGTCCATTCCTGTCTACCGATAATAAAAAAGGCTCGACATCAGGGTCCTTTACGGCATCTGATATTGCTTCAGGTAGATCTACTTCAACGCCCTGGGTCAACAACGGTGTAGTGACCATGAAAATCACCAGCAGTACCAGCATGACATCAATATATGGAACAACATTGATCTCACTCATCTGGCTTTTCCGGCTGCGCCGTGAGTGCTCAAACATCGCCTGATTTCTGCTGGTAACTCTGTCGGGAAACGATACTGGTAAATTCTTCCATGAACATTTCGTAGCGCATGATCAGTCGTTCAACATTGTTGGAAAAGCGGTTATAGGCAATCACCGCAGGAATCGCAGCAAACAGACCCATGGCGGTCGCCACCAGTGCCTCGGAAATGCCGGGGGCAACCGATGCAATGGTTGCCTGCTTCATGACACCAAGGGTACGGAACGAGTTCATTATGCCCCAGACCGTACCAAACAAACCGACATAGGGCGATGTAGAACCGACGGTGGCAAGAAACGACAGACCACCTTCAAGGTCCTCAATTTCCTGCGCCAAAGCCACACGCATGGCACGCTGCACCCCATCTGTCACTTCGCTGCGTTTTATCCCTTCCTTATTGTAAAGGCGGGAATATTCCCGATAACCGGCAATAAAAATGCTGGCCATACCGCCCTCATTAGCTGCTTCCTTGCCACCCCATTCAGAGTAAAGATTACTTAGATCACCACCGGACCAGAAAGAATCTTCAAAATTATCGGCCGCATTTCGTGCCTGCCTGATTAATTTCCACTTCTGAAAGATCAACGCCCATGACACAACAGATGCCAGCATCAGCATAGCCATAACCAGTTGCACTACCAGCGTAGCCTGCGTAATCATATGCAGAATAGACAGGCTCTGTTGCGGGTTGGCAAGTTCTACGACTGTTTCCAAATCTTATCTCCTCATTCCAGAGTAAAAGGCAGGGCCATCGGACGAAATGACTCCGCTGCAAGGCCTGCCAGTTTTATTCGAGCGCGGCACAGTAAAGTTTTATCGCGGTAGACTTCATGATCTATTTCCAGTGAGGCCTTGCCTATTCGGGCAATAGTTACCTGGATGCTTAGCGAATCATTCAAATAAGCAGGTTTTAGATAATCAATATTTGCGGATCTCACGGCAAACAGAAAGCCATATTCCTGTTCGAGCTTGTCCAGCTCATATCCCAGTTCACGCAGCCACTCGGTTCTGGCCCTTTCCATAAAACGAAGAAAATTAGCGTGATACACGACACCACCTGCATCGGTGTCTTCATAATAAATACGAACGGGGAAAGCAAAATCCGGACTGCTCAAATCTGTCTACCGAAGGGGATGCACATTAGTAAAAATTCTTCTGAACTATACAGGGATGAGGAGAAAATACCAGTCTTTCAGGATGGTAAAAAAAGGGTGAATTCTATGGCAAACTAAATGAAAAAGGTGAATACTAAAATTTATTCAAAGGGACATAAATTAACTGTAGGAGTGCCGTCTCGGCGCGATTGATGCAGAAACAGGCCATCTAAACAATTTAATCGCGCCGAGACGGCGCTCCTACAAAAATCTTTACAACAATTTCCCCTGCTGGGATTCTGAATCTTTTGCATCGGCAGGATAATCCAGTC
>JAFDJC010000005.1 GCA_019307665.1 Deltaproteobacteria bacterium
CTAAAGGCGATTAGCTTGATATCGGCAACATTAGAAAAGGATTAAAACAATGAAACGATTTCATCACTTATTCGGAGCCAAAGAAGATTCTACAATTGACATAAACTCTGAAAAAATATTTTACCGGCAACTTAAGATTGAGCGAAGTCGTACCCATAGAAATGGGCACGTGTTCAGTGTTGTAGTGTTCGATCTGAGGGGGGTGCGATTAAATAAAAAAAATGTGGGCAGAATGATTAAAACAATAAGCAGTCAAATACATGACTATGACTATATCGGCTGGTACGATAAAAAAAAAATCGGAGTCATTTTACCTTACACGTCAGCAAAAGAAGCCAAAGAATTTTCTAAGAATATCATTAATTCAATTAATAATGTTAGAAAAAAATCAAAGTACACATTGATTACTTATCCTCCTGAAGAAAAATCATCTGAAAAAAAATCAACAGAACCTATTTTAAGAAGCATGTAAATGCTGTCAAATCGGAATTTAACAAATTTGCAAATGTTTGAGCATTGTTTTTGGGAAAAGTCCTGAAGGTTCAATCATTGACAATCCTTAGCCCCCGTAATATAACTTGGCGGAATTTGTTTTTTCTTCAGTATTTTTGGAAATCTGATTTAGAACCACTTGATAATATATATGAAACCGGTAGTTACAATAGTTGGCAGACCGAATGTCGGCAAATCGACACTCTTTAATCGTATTATTCGTAAAAAAGAGGCTATTGTCGATGATCATCCGGGTGTCACAAGAGATCGGCATTATGGTGATGCCAGTTGGGATGATGTTCATTTTATCCTGGCCGATACCGGTGGGTTTATGATGAATGATAGTGATGAATTTTCAACAAAGATTCGATTTCAGGTTCAACAGGCTATTAAAGATTCGGATTCCATTATCATGGTTCTTGACGGAAAAGGCGGCATTTCACCTTTTGATGATGAGATGATCGGTTTTTTGAGACAAATAAGTGTGCCTGTATTTTACGCGGTTAACAAAATCGACGGAATAGAACAAGAGAGTAAGCTATCTGATTTTTATCAGTTGGGAATAGAAAAACTGTATCCGGTTTCAGCAGAACATGGATATGGAATAAGTGATTTTCTTGATGACCTGGTAGAGGCATTACCTGAGGCCAAAGAGGACCAGGATGAAGAGATGTTAAGCCTGGCGGTGGTCGGCAGACCGAATGTCGGCAAATCATCTCTTATTAACAGGATAGTCGGCCAGGAACGTCATCTTGTCAGCAATGTTCCGGGAACAACCCGGGATGCCGTCGATTCTGTATGTAAAATCGACGGAACATTTTTTCGGATGATTGATACCGCCGGTATAAGGAGAAAGGGTAGGGTATCAGAAAAAATCGAAAAGTTTTCTGTGATAAAGGCATTAAAAAGCCTTGACAGATGTGATGTTGCACTGATTGTGCTGGATGCATCAGAAGGTATAACAGAACAGGATGTAAGAATTGCCGGATATGCTTATGATCGTGGATGCGGTTGTGTTTTTCTCTTGAACAAATGGGATATTGTTGAAAAGGATGACAAAACCGTTAAAAAATTTTATGAGCAGTTAAAAATGGAAGCAAAATTTTTAAGTTTTGCCCCGGCAATAACCATATCGGCAACAACCGGCCTCAGGGTCCAACGGATCTTTAAAATAGTGGCGGATGTTTATTCGCAGTACAAGACAAGGATAAGTACCGGTCAGTTAAATACGATAATTGAACAGGCAGTGCGTAGAACAGAGCCCTCGCTTCATAGGGGAAAAAGACTCAAGTTTTACTATACTGTCCAGATATCAATCGAACCTCCCACTTTTGTCTGTTTTGTCAACTATCCGGGTGCCGTACATTTTTCATATAAGAGATACCTGATTAATCGGATCCGCGAAAAATCAGGTCTTGATATGACACCGATCAGAATATTTTTCAGAGCCAGAAGCGGGCGAAAAGAATTTCCCAAAAGCGGGCGAAAAGATTTTAATAGAAAAAAGCGCAAAAAACGATGAAAAAAGCAGGTTTATAAATTGTCTATTTGGAGTGTTGATTTTGGATCTTTTTGAATTTCAGGCAAAAAAAGATACGGCATCGTTCAGGCCGTTAGCCGAGAGAATGCGACCAAAAAATATGGACGAATTCATGGGCCAAGTGCATATTGCAGGGCCAGGCACCATCCTTACTAAAGCTATTGAAAACGACCGAATTTTTTCAATGATTTTATGGGGCCCTCCGGGATGCGGAAAGACAACACTCGCATCGATAATAGCGGAAGAAACCAACTCCTTCTTTGTACGGATATCAGCTGTTCTTTCCAATGTTAAAGAAATACGGTCTATCATCGATGGTGCACGGAACCGGTTAAACTTATACCAGGAGAAAACAATTCTTTTTGTGGATGAAATTCACAGGTTCAACAAAGCTCAACAGGATGCATTTCTGGGCCATGTGGAAAGCGGTCTGATTACACTCATCGGCGCCACCACAGAAAATCCGTCATTTGAAGTTATTCCGGCACTAATATCCAGATGTCGTGTTCTTGTTTTAAAGCCTTTGCCCAAGGATGATATAAAATTAATTCTAAAACGTGCTCTAACGGATGATCAAAGAGGTCTGGGGCGTTCGGGGCTTGCCATAGAAGATGAAGCGCTTTTACACCTTGCGGATATCGCTGACGGGGATGTCCGGACAGCTTTGAACGGGCTGGAAATTGCAGCATCATTTGTTGGGGATACCAGGGCACTGCCGAACGACAACAGCCCCAATGACGGGGTGATTACAGTTCAGAATCTTGAAAGTGCTTTGCAGAAAAAAGCCCTGTTGTATGATAAAGATGGTGAGGAGCATTACAATCTTATATCAGCCCTCCATAAGAGTATGAGAGGAAGTGATCCCGATGCAGCTGTTTACTGGCTGACCAGAATGCTTGATGCAGGTGAAGATCCTGTTTATGTGGGGCGACGCATGGTCAGGTTTGCCTCTGAAGATGTGGGGAATGCAGATCCAGGTGCTCTTGCCATTGCTCTTGATGCAATAAATTCCTTCAGGCTGCTGGGCAAACCGGAAGGCGAGCTTGCACTTGTGCAGGCAGCTATATATCTCTCAACCGCCCCAAAAAGCAACAGCATCTATGTTGCGCACAACAAGGCAAAAGAATCTGTGGGGCGGTCAGGAGCGCTTCCTGTACCCATGCATATCCGCAATGCCCCAACAAATCTTATGAGAAAAATGGATTATGGAAAAGGGTATCAATATGCCCACGATTATAAAGACGCCATTGAGTCACAGTCTTATCTTCCTGAAAAGCTTGAAGGACAGTTTTTTTACTTTCCAACTGAAAGGGGATATGAAAAAATTGTCAAAGAAAGGCTGGACAAGTGGCGAAAAAGAAAAAAGGAACTCAATAAAAGGAGGTAGGTTATGACAACGGATTTTGAGAAAGCACTGGAAATCGGCAGGCCGCCTAATGTTGTAAAGCTTTTTCCGAACTCAAAAGCTTTGATTGTCAGCGGTAAATTTATTGACAGGGCTATGATTGCAAAAGGCAGTGCAATGACAATAGCAGCCAATGGCAGGAGCCGTTTTGTAATGCAGGGCGCACTTCGGGCTGCCCAAAGGGCGAATGCGGCACTTATTATTGAAATCGCAAGGTCAGAAGGCGGGGCAAACGCCTATTGCGCTGTTAATTATTGGAATATTGCAAGGCAGGTCGATTCTATTTGCAATGAACTCGGCATTAAGGTTCCTGTGGCCATACACGCTGATCACTATGGTATTAAAAAAGAGGAAGATATCGCACCAGCCAGAATAGAAATTCCGACCATATTTGATGGAGGTATCACGTCCATTGCTGTTGATGCATCCCATATGCCGGATGATAAAAACCTTAATGCCAATATTGATCTTAATCCTTGCATTCCAGCCTGGGCAGGGCTTGAAACAGAAATTGGTGAAATAAAAGGGAATCAAGGTCTTTCAACAACTGAAGAGGCCATGTTTCTTATCCAGGGGCTGAATGCACACGGCATTTTTCCTGATTGGATCGCATTGAATAACGGTACAACACACGGAATTGAAGCCAGTGATCAGGGAATACAAATTGAGTTAACTGCCGAGATTCATAATGCCTTGGAAAAATATAATATTTCCGGTGCACAGCATGGAACATCCGGAAACAGTTCCGACCGCTTAAGAGAGATCACCTCAAAAACGAAAACCACAAAGGCAAATGTGGCGACAGCTCTTCAAATGATTTCATGGGGTCTTGAAGTTAACGACTATGGAAACGCCATACTTGATGAAAATGGTGATTTCATAAAGATTGAAGGCCAGGGCGTCGATGAAAAGGTTTGGGAAAAGATGCTGGATTATGCGGAGTCAAATGGCATCAAGGGCGGAAATTTCAAAAAGTTGAATATTGTTTTTGAAAATGTTTTTCTTGGACAGCCGAAGGACATAAGAGAAAGAATGGTAAAAAGGGTTGAAGACTTTGTCTATAATATACTTGTAAATGTATTTAATGCTGAGAATACGGCTTCGCTTGCCATAGAAGAAATTATCAAGGCCGGATCATACGATCCAGGTCCTAAGACCGGCAAAATTGAAGATCCACAGGAATGGACTTCTGAAAAGATTGTTGAGCGTGCCGGCGCTATTGTGTCTGATAAGGGTTTGGAAGGAGATTTTGACGATTAAGCAAAAAAAATACTGTTATTTTTGCGGAACCGAGCTTGAAGAAAGATTCACAGAAGGGCGGATTCGAAAATATTGTGTAAGGTGCGCAGGGCCTCTTTATGAAAATCCGGTTCCTGCCACCTGCATTATTGTGGCTGATAAGAACGGAAAGATTCTGCTTGTAAAACGCAGTGTAGAACCTAAAGAGGGTTTCTGGTGTCTGCCGGGAGGATTCATGGAACTCGATGAGACGCCGGAACAGGGCGCATTGAGAGAACTTAAGGAGGAGACCGGCCTTTCAGGAAAAATCCATTTGCTTTTAGGGGTTAGGACCAATCCAAGCCCGATGTACGGAACGGTTTACATGACCGGATATTTTATCCGTCAGTATTCGGGAAAACCCGTTGCCGGTGACGATGCTTCTGATGTCAGATGGTTCAATATTGATGAACTTCCAGAGGTTGCATTTGAAAGCCACAGGCATTTTATTGATATATATCATTCTTCCAACATAAAGAACTAAAAAACAATTTTTTTCTAAAGTTTTTTAGCTTTCCTGCCGATAGGAAACCTAAGGAGTACCGCAGATGGAAATACCGACATATCAGATACATAAAGTAAGGAAGGTTTATACCCGGCAGCTTAGTCAGAGCAAGATGCTTTTGTTGCAGCACTTAATGATCCTTACAGGTCTTTAAAAGATATAGAGCCGGTTGTTACGTCAATGAAGAATGATGCTGATAAAATTATGGAAAACATAGAAAAAGAGGAGGTTAAAGATAAAAAGTTAAAGGAAATTGCTATGGAATCCATAATGATGGCCAATGTTGAATACTATAAATTTTACAGGGGGGATTATCTGTAGTTAAACACTTTTTTTAGCTTTTTCCCATAAAAGTTCCAAATCCTCATAAGATATTGATTCCATGTCCCTTCCATCTGCCGAAAGCTCTTTTTCCATATATTGAAATCGTTTTTCAAACTTGCCGATAGCATCATAAAGAGCGGTCTCAGGGTGAATTTTTGCAAAGCGGGCAACATTCACAAGCGTAAAAAGGATATCACCGAATTCTGTTTTTATTTTTTTTTCATTGTGTTCAGAAACCGCATCTTTGAATTCATCGATTTCCTCATCTACTTTTTCCAAAACACCGGCTATACTGTCCCAGTCAAATCCAACACCTGCCGCACGCTCAGAAACTCTATAAGCTCTCATAAGGGCAGGTAGTCCTGAAGGCACGGAATCCAGAATAGACGCTTTTGCTGAGCGTCCCTTTTCGGTTTTTTTTATTTTCCGCCACTGTTTTCTGATATCCCCTACGCTATTTACAGTGCTGTCCTCAAAGACATGTGGATGCCTTCTGATCATTTTATCACAGACAGAATCGATCGCGGTCTTTATGTCGAACAATCCTGCTTTTTTATAAATTTCGGCAATAAACATGATAAGGAAAATCACATCACCGAGTTCTTCACAAACCTCATCGCTGTTTCCGGATTGAATGGCATGGACAAGCTCGTGCACTTCTTCCGCGATGTATACGGAAATTGATTCAGGCGTCTGTTTTTGATCCCATGGACACCCATTTTCTCCTCTGAGAATTTTCACCAGCTTTATCAAACGTTCTATGCCGATGGACACATCAGGATTAGCCGGCATGTTCTGTTTAGTACTCAAGTTTTTTACCTGCGAGCCTTCCAAATTTCTTTAAATCTTTTCAAGTTGGATTCAAATCCATGTTTCATGTCATCTGAAACAAATTGTGACATTTTTTCCGATATAGATGTTACATGTGGTGAAAGGAGAGAGTTGCCGATAAATGGAGAGCCTTTTGAGAGGAAAGATGTAAATGTGAATAAAAGAACCGAGACTATAAGAATGCCTTTTGAAAATCCAAAGCCGGCGCCGCACAGCCGGTCAAACCACCCGAGAAATGCAATTTTAAAAAGAAACTTTATTAAATTCCCTAGTAAACTGATGATAAAAAAAATGGTGATGAATATGGCCATAAAGCTGATGATGTTCAGGTATGCATGATTATGTACCCATTTTGATATAAGGTTAAGGTTTGAAAACATCGGATAATATGTAAAGGCTGCATAAAACCCTCCGAATACAGCGATAATAGAGGATATTTCTTTGATAAGACCTCTGAAAAGTCCTCTTATCAGGCAGAATGAGATGATAATTATAATCAGCATGTCAAATGGATTCATGAGGCTGGATTAGCAGAGCACTATTTTTGAGTCAAGATTATTTTAATGTAACAGGCTGGACCCACCTGTTTCGATCCCCACCGTAAAACCATTTGTCGGGAAAGCCGCGTCGTTTGACAAAGCTGGGGTTTTCCACCCATTCAAGAAGCGTTTCATATGACTGTTTGATCCATCTGAATGATTCACTGTCTCCACCATGATCAGGGTGATGCTTTTTTGCCTGGTCGCGAAAAGCGCTTTTAATAATATTGAAATAATCCGGTTTGTTAAGCTCTGAGCTGCCGATTTTTAAATGTAAGAGGGCCGCTCCTTTTACACTTGGGTATTTCAATTCAATGGGCTTAACAGATGCCGAACGGTCATGATTTTTCCTGGCTTTTTCAAGAACCTGCATTGATGCAAGATATCCTTTATTCGTACGTTTTTTTTCAGCCCACCAAATATTTCCGAGTATATTTGCCATTTTGTTGAAATCTTCGGAAGGCTTTTTGCCGTTCGTTCGGGGATATATAAAGCTGAAGATATCGTTTGAGCCGTATTGAAGAATATCAAGAATAATCATTATGTCTGTAAAATAAAACGTGGCAAATTTGGCATTCAGTGTTTTGAGCAGTCCGGTACGGATGTTAAGCATTCGTCTGAGTCTTTGACGACAGTCAATGGTACAATATTTCCTTTTCCCCATATTGATTGAAGTACCGCATGACAAGCAGGTGTAGTGTGGTTTTGGTTTTGATTCAACTATTCCTGTTTTATTTTTTGTCATCATGGCCATCTATAATATCAAAAAATGATATGAAATAGAACCCCGTTTTTATCATAGCTGATAATCCTGCCTTGTTGATCGGATAAGGAAGTCGCAGAGATGTCTTAGAGATCAAGTTGGATTGTAATCGCCCGGCCTATACCCTCCATCTCAATGGAGGATATCGATCCTGCTGGATTGACTAGCCGCTTTTTGCTCACCGTGGTAAACTGATCGGCCATAGCCTTGGCCTTTTTTTCACGAAATGTCACATATGTCTCGCTTGGATAGAGTTTACCAATGCTACTCGTCAGGGGCACGACTTGAACTCTATTAAGAAAATGATTGGCGGCATCATTACTTACGATGACGGCCGGTCGTTGTTTGCGGATTTCACCTCCAACGGAAGGATCGAAGTTAATCCACCACACTTCACCTCTCTTCATTGTTTAAGTCCCCAAATGTACCTTCGGCCCACTCAAGGGCTTTGGATTCTCTGACACTATCAGCAGCCATCTCTTTATATGCAGCATACATATCTTTCTTGACAACATGCGGGCGAACCAACTCTTCGATAAAACGACTTATTTTTCGTGGTCCAATGATTGCCCGTAAGCCATCATAGACCTCTTCGTTTATGGTCACGGTAAGTTTCTTTTGCATCACAAGCACCTCCTCAAAATGTTACACGTATAATACACGTGTAACATTTTGAAGTCAAGAGATCGTAAATATTTTTCCAAGGGGCAAAACAAGTATTATTAATCAGGACATTCCCCAAAATCTAATCGTATCATAAATTCCTTGTTGCCTTTAGGGCCCGGAGCAGGCGATGGAACAACGGGTCCGGGTGTGAGGCCGTTATAAGTAAAAAAGGCGATAAGATCACTAATAGTTTCTTTATGTATCTCAGGGTCTCTGACAACACCACCTTTCCCTACCATACCTTTTCCAACTTCAAACTGTGGTTTTATCAGGGCGAGGATAAACCCGTTTTTTTTCATAAATTTCAAAACCGCCGGCACAACAATTTTTAATGAAATGAAAGAAACGTCTATGGTAACAATATCAATAGGGCAGGGTATGAGGTTTTCGGATAAATTCCTTATATTCGTACGTTCAATAACCGTTACTCTTTTATCATTTCTCAGCGTCCATGCCAGTTGGCCATATCCCACATCAACAGCATATACATGCTGGGCATTATTCTGCAGCAGACAATCCGTAAAACCTCCAGTTGAGGCCCCGACATCAAGACAGATGCTGTTGCTTACATCGATATTTAACTGCTGAATAGCTTCCTGAAGCTTAAGGCCGCCCCTGCTGACAAAGGGAAGTTGATCTTTTATTGTGATTGTTGAATCAGGAAGAATTGATGTGCCTGGCTTATCCACCAACTGACTGTTGACAAGAACTTTTCCGGCTAATATCAGAGAACGCGCCTTTTCCCTGGATTCAGCCATTCCTTTTTCAAAAAGCAGCAGGTCAAGCCGTTTTCGTTTTTTTTCCTGCATTTTCAAGTATCTTTATTGCAGTGTCTGCAATGGAATGCGCATCAATACCGTATTTGGACCGCAAGAAATCCTGAGTGCCATGCTCCACGAATTTATCCGGGATACCGATTCTTGTGAGGTCCATGCCTGTCATTCCCGCCTCATTGAGGCATTCCAAAACCGCACTGCCAAAACCGCCCTGGAGTACATTTTCTTCAACAGTAATAATATGAGATATCTTTTCTGCAAGGGATATGATCAACTCGTTATCAATCGGCTTGACAAACCTGCTGTCTACGATTGTTGCCGAAATACCTTTTTCCGACAACATTTTTTGAGCACCAAGGGCGTCATTAACCGTTCTTCCGATGGCGAGGATCAGTATGTCATCCCCTTTTGCAAGAATCTTGCCTTTTCCTACAGGAATCGTTTCAAGGGGGGCGGTTATATCAACTCCAATGCCTTTTCCACGCGGATATCTTAAGGCGATAGGGCCATGGTGGTTCAGCGCTGTGAAAAGCATTTTTCGCAGTTCGTTTTCGTCAGACGCCGCCATAACCACCATATTCGGTAGACTTCGTAAAAATGAAAAATCAAAAAGGCCATGGTGAGTCGGGCCATCTTCACCCACAATTCCTCCGCGGTCTATTGCAAAAACCACGTGCAGGTTTTCAAGACAGACATCATGGATAATTTGATCGTATGCCCGTTGTAAAAAGGTAGAATAGACAGCGACAACAGGCTTAAATCCTCCGGTTGCCATTCCTGCGGCAAATGTTACGCCATGCTGTTCGGCAATGCCTACATCATAGAATTGATCAGGATACATTTCCGAAAATTTTACCAGGCCCGTTCCTTCAGGCATAGCAGCGGTGACCGCGACAATTTTTGAATCTTTCCCGGCTAGTTCTACCATGGTTTTGCCAAACACTTCAGTATAAGAAGGGGGTGATTGTACGGATAATTCTGTTGATGTGCCTGTATCAATTTCAAAACAACCCACTCCGTGAAAATATACAGGGTTATCCTCAGCAGGTTTGTACCCCTTACCCTTTTTAGTTGTGACATGCAAAAGGACAGGTCCTTTTACGTTTTTAATATTATTTAGTATATCAATAAGATGATCAAGTTTGTGCCCTTTAATAGGTCCAAAATAATCGAAATTATAGGCTTCAAACAGCATTCCCGGAGTCACAAAGGTTTTGAATGATTCTTCTGAGCGTTTGGCGAATTGGTACATATCATTACCTATCTTTGGTAGAGATTTTAAGAACTCGCCAAATTCTTTTCTTAATCTTTGAAGGTATGTTGCGGAAAATTTCCTGCTCAGGAATGATGAAAGCGCGCCGACATTTTCTGATATCGACATGTCATTGTCATTAAGAATTACAATGATTTCTCTGTCTTTATGAAGATCACCCGCTTGGTTTAAACCTTCGAATGCCAATCCCGCCGTCATTGAACCGTCTCCGATTACAGCAATGACCTTTCCGGGTTCATTTTTCAAATGCTTTGCACAGGCTATACCTAGTCCTGCAGATATGGAAGTACCGCTGTGCCCTGTTGAGAAAGAATCATAAATGCTTTCACTCATTCGGGTAAAGCCTGATAACCCGCCGTGCTTTCGCAGTGTATGAAAACGATCCCTCCTGCCGGTTAAAAGTTTGTGGGCATACGACTGGTGACCTACATCCCAAATGAGTTTGTCGTTAGGAACATCGAAAACATAGTGGATTGCAATGGTAAGCTCAACAGCGCCGAGACTTGAAGCAAGATGACCACCGTTTTTAGAAACAACCTCGACAATACTTTTGCGAATTTCGGCGGCCAGTTCAGGCAGCTTGGCCCTTGGCAGCTTCTTAAGATCAGCGGGTGAATTTATTTTATCAAGAAGACTCAAAGGAAAACCTCATTTATCACGTTCGATAATGTATCTTGCAATAGCTGCAAGAGGATCAGAACGATTACCAAATGAATCAATATTTTTCAAGGCATTATTAACCAGTTTTTCCGCAAATTCCCTTGATTTTTCAATACCGATTACAGAAGGGTAGGTAGACTTGTCAAGATCGGCATCTTTGCGTGCTGCCTTGCCCATTACTTTTGGATCACCTTCCACATCAAGGATATCATCAGCCACCTGAAATGCGAGACCAATATTACGTCCATATGATTTAAGCTGTTCAATCTGAGTCCGGCTGCCTCCACCTAAAACCGCCCCGGAATAAACCGATGCCTCAATAAGCGCACCTGTTTTTGAAAAATGAAGAATTTCGAGTTTGTTGGAATCAAGTTTGCTACCCTGAGATTCAATGTCCATCATCTGTCCTGCTATCATGCCTCTGAAACCGGAAGCTATCGCAACAGATTTAATTACATCGAGTCTTTTGGACTCATTGATTTCTTTTTTGAAATGCCGCTTATTGTTTGAGGCAAGGATTTCAAAAGAGAGGGTAAGAAGGGCATCCCCTGCAAGTATAGCTGTTGCTTCATCAAAGGCAACATGACAGGTTGGCAGACCTCTTCGCAGTTCATCATTATCCATGGCGGGCAGATCATCATGGATGAGGGAATAGGTATGTATCATTTCAAGGGCACAGGCCGGATAAAGGACATTCTCTTCCGTTCCTCCTGCGGCTTCTGCTGCAGCAATGCATAATACAGGTCTAAGGCGCTTTCCGGAAGCCATTAATGAATGCCTCATTGCTGAAACAATTCTTTTTGAATTTGACTCCTGTGTCAGGATTTTATCCAGAGTCTTGTTTATTTTTTGCTGTTTAGCGAAAAGGTATGATTTTAAATCAAACATAGCATTATTCATCGGACTTTGCAGGTTTCAACTATTATCATCAACATCCTGGGGGTTCAGAAGCTTTTCCTGTACGTTCCCATCGTTGTCTTTTATTAAAATAGTCACTTTTTGTTCAATTTCATCAAGTTTTTTATTACATGCCTTTGAAAGTTTGACGCCTTCCTCAAATTTTTTAAGCGCCTTTTCCAACGGCAGGTTGCCGGATTCGAGTTCATCAACAATTTGTTCCAGCTGTTTCATGGATTCTTCAAAGGTCTTTTTTGACATAAGCTGCTTTCCCTTCAACTTTTGACGTTATTTTTCCTTTTGCAAGTAATGTTTCAATAATTTGTCCTTCATTTATAACTTCAGGATCTTTTATTATTGTTTTTTCTGATAAGATCCTTGTGATACTGTATCCTCTCTCCAGAATCGCCTCAGGATTCATCGCATGCAAACGCCCTGAGATTTCTCGTATTTTAAATTTATGTTTAACCATATTTAATTCATTCAATTTGAATAAGTTATCCGACAATCTCCCAAGTAATGCATTATAGTTTTTAATCATCGCCATGGTATTGTTGGCATACAAGTGCCTGATCAAGAGTTCGCTTTTTTCTTTATTTTTCAGAAAATCGCCCAGACATGCCCTGGCCATTCTTGAAACAAGGTCGTCTATTTTTAATCGACAATCCTGAATTGGTTTTTCAGGATCTTTCAAACGCTGTGTCATTGCTTTCAATTTAGAACGTAAGATATCGGAATACCATGCAAAAGCGTTTGAAAGGCTTTTCTCAAGTCCAGCACATTGTTTTTTAAGAATAATTTTTTCAGGTACAATGAGTTCAGCTGCAGCGGAAGGTGTTGGTGCACGCATATCAGCAACAAAATCGGAAATAGTAAAATCCGTTTCATGCCCGACAGCGGATACAACAGGAATTTTTGATGCAAATATGGCTCTGGCAACAGTTTCGGAATTAAATGCATGAAGATCTTCTAACGAGCCTCCTCCTCTGGCGAGAATAATAACATCGGAAGCCATTCTGGAATTGACAAGGTCGAGGGCTTTGGATATTTCCTCCACAGATTCCTGACCCTGAACCCTGGCTGGAATTATTTCAATATAACTATTTGAATATCTACGATAAATAATGTTCATAATGTCATGAATCACAGCACCGGAAGGGGATGTAATAATGCTTATTTTTGAGGGTAGGAATGGAATGCTGATTTTATAGTTATCATCAAACAGGCCCTCATCAGCGAGACGTTTTTTCAGCTGTTCAAATGCAATTTGAAGAGCACCGGTGCCTTTGGGCTCTATATGCTCAAAAATAGCCTGATAGGTTCCCCTAGGTTCATAAACGCTTATCCTGCAAAGTCCTGTGATTTCCATGCCGTTTTCAGGCTGAAAAGACAGTTTTCTATTCTGGCCCTTAAACATGACGGCGCTGATCTGAGCCTTGCTGTCTTTTAAGGTAAAATAAAAATGTCCTGAGCCGGGTGACGCGAAGTTTGTCACTTCACCGGTAATCCAGACAATCGGATAGTTTTCGTCCAATAGGGTTTTTAGTTCTGATGTGAGGGCTGAAACCGTATAAATTGATTTCTTAATCGACATGGCACTTCAACAATATTTTATAATGTCCGATAATATATATTATGTAAACTTTTGAATTAATCCTTTTAAAATCAGGTTTCACTCTGTTTTTTCACCCTCTTTTTTGCTTTTAAATTTTTCCAGTGTTTCTCGAATTGCCGGCACAATATAAACTTCTTCAAGCGGCATTGCCGAGAGACAGTTGGCGAGAATTTTAACCTTTTTATTTATAGACTTGTTTTTATCCATAACAAAAATTTGTTTTTCCTTTACCCTGCAAAGACCGCTTTTCACCTTTAATCCGGCATTCAACAGGTTTTTTTCAGACACGGTTATATTGAGCTTTTCCGCAAGTTCTTTAAGACCATGGTAAATCTGTTCAGTTTTCATTGTTTTCAGTCGCTGATTATTTTGCTCAAATCCGGCATGGTTTCAGGTTTTCCCCTCTCCATATAACGGCTTTCATCATTTCGGGCAGTAACATTTTCATAAACACCGTCATCACGCTTCACAAGTTTTGTAAAACCAAGATCCTTAAGTTCGCTGTTTGTTTTTGGTGTACTGATGCCCACCAAGGATATCAATCGTTTTACAGGCTCATTGCATTCAGGGCATCTTTTAAGCTGTTTGTCGTGAATCGACTGCTTGACCTCAAATCTCCTGCCAAGTTCACAAGTGCTTTCAGTATGTTCGTATTCGTAATAAGGCATTTTAGCTAGTTATAATGTTTTTTTGAAGAACCATCAAGAATTATTAACTATCATTATTAATCAGTATCGGCTTTTCCTTGAAAAAATATATATCTGTGTTATATTCTTTTTAAAATATATTTCAGGTTAACATATATTTCAGGAGGAAAAAATGCAACAACAGTCAGTACCTATTAAAACGACTCAAACAAATATTCTTGTTAACAGCTTTATCCGCAGCGTTTATAACTGGATGGCGGCTGGTTTGGCTATTACAGGCTTTGTTGCCTTTTACGTAGTCAACAATGATACATTGCTTCAGCTGATTTTCGGCAACCAGCTCATATTTTTTGGACTCATAATCGGAGAACTCGCCCTTGTATTCACTATAAGTGCAAGAGTTAATAAAATGAAGGCGTCCACAGCAACCTCCTTATTTATTTTGTATGCTGCCCTTAACGGTGCAACGCTTTCTGTTGTCTTACTCATGTATACCATGACATCCATTGCTTCGACATTTTTCATCTGTGCAGGAACCTTTGCAGTATGCAGTGTATACGGAATGGTAACAAAGCGTGACCTTACAGGCGTCGGCGGTTTTATGTTTATGGGGCTTATCGGTATCATAATCGCCTCTGTCGTAAATATATTCATACAAAGCTCCTTGCTCAGCATGATGATCAGCTATATAGGCGTTTTAATTTTTGTGGGCTTGACGGCATATGACACACAAAAGCTTAAAAATATGGCGCTTACGCAGCCTGCGGGGCTTGATGCGGGAACTATCAGAAAAGGCGCAATAATGGGCGCATTAACGCTTTACCTTGACTTTATTAATATGTTCCTGTTTTTACTTCATATACTTGGGGTATCAAGAGACTAGAATTTTATATAGCATTCTACAGGTTTTCAAGTGGATTGATTACCTTGAGGAACGGAAATTTTAGAAAATCTCTGTCATTTGTATAAATTTTTTTCACGCCGTGTTGCTTCAAAACAGCAGCAAGATGTATATCGGGTACGAAATTTCCCCGTGCAGGAATTTCCGCGTTCAGTTTTTGATAAATATCCCAGAACCCTTCCTCTTCAGCAATGAATCGGGTGTGAGGTAGATTCAGAAGTGTTTCAATGTTTGTCGCTGCCTCATTTGGTGTTAAAGGGTTGGCAAAAATAGAGGGATGCGTTGCAATTCGCAGATATCCCATTACTGTAGTCCAGCCAAGGCAAAACAATTCTTCCTTTTGAATACATTCCTTAAGAAAAAATTTGGCATTTTCATAATACTGACTGTTGGAGTCCGAGGCATACAGAAGGATGTTCACATCGATTGAGAAACTCACTCTTTGTTAAATCCTTTGGGACTCAGGGACTGCTTATCCAGGATAGCATAAAGGGCATCTTTGTCATTTAATTGAACATGGGCGGCCATTCCCTTTGAAATCCACTGGAATGAACCCGGTTTCTTTTTGACAGTCTTGCGCGCATGAATAGCATGGGCAAGCAGATCGCTAATAATCCGTCCCAGTGGCTTCCCTTCTGCCTTCCGAAGCTTTTTCACTTCTTTCAGTACAGGATCATCGATATCTATAGTTGTTCTCATGATGCAGTGATGTTAAATTAAATCTCATCAGATGTCAAGATATAAAATCTAAAAAGATGGATTCACCATTAACCGGCAAATTGTAAGCGCAACGCGGTAAAACCAAATGTCGGGTCTCATTATATTCAACCCAACCTTCTATGCGCATATATATTTACTCTGCTACGTATTGTTTGTAATAGCTTTCAACTGTATAAAATACAGATTATTGCAGTTTGGGCTGATCTGTTTTGAGTCTCTGCAGCATCGGCTACGATCGCCGCTTCTGTTGGATACGGCCCGACGGTAGTATCATCCGGTGAATCGGAACCGCCACCGCAACTTGCCAGGAATGGTGTTAGAATAAAAAAGAAAATTAGATGATAAATGAATAATTTTCGAATTGCGACACGACTCCAATAACGCATAACGTCTTTATACATATTCCCCTCCCTGTATGGAAATTGGCGAAATATTCTAAATTGTTACTTTTGCATTACTGAATTAGCACCTAATCGGTATCACAAGGATGGATACATTGTCAATGTCCGTCACAACCCACAAAAACAAGGATATGACGAACCGATCTCACGAAATTGGATGGGCGCTGAGGTTGCGTTCTTTTCTAGCTGCACGTAATTGCAATTAATCAATATGTCTTGTATGCCCGTTATGCCAGATTTTTTCTTACCGCATCTGCAATCATTTCACAGTATTTTTTTGTTTCATCTTCAGAAGGGCCTTCAACCATAACACGGCAGATGGGCTGAGTGCCCGAATATCGGACAAGCACCCTTCCCTTTTTTTCAAGCGCAGACTCAGCTGTATTTATCGCATCCATTATTGCAGAAACTGTGTCTATTTCAGGCTTGGATTTAACCTCAACATTTATTAATTCTTGGGGGAATATATCCATTATTTTTAAAAGCCGGGACAAAGGCTTTTGATCAACAACAACTGCTCCTAGCAATTTAAGGGCTGCAAGGATTCCATCTCCTGTTGTGTGATGGTCAAGAAAGATCATATGACCTGAATCTTCACCGCCCAGAGCAGCGCCTTCAGATTTCATCATTTCCATAACATACCTGTCACCAACTTTTGATGCGGTATGATGTATATCAAGCTTTTTTAATACAGCACCTAACCCCATGTTACTCATTACAGTGGTGACGACCTTATTATTTTTCAGCTTATTTTGTTTTTTCAGGTGATTGGCACAGACCGCAATAATCTGGTCTCCGCTTGCTTTCATACCGTTTTCATCAATAGCAATGAGACGGTCACCATCACCATCAAATGCAAGGCCGATATCAGCCCCTTTTTCAACAACTTTTCTTTTTAATGCGTCAGGATGTTCGGATCCGCAGTTTGCATTGATATTAACGCCATCAGGTTCGATAAACATGGATTCAACATCGGCTCCTAATTCTTTAAATATTTTCGGGGCTGTTTGAAACACGGCGCCATTTGCGCAATCAAGTATAATTTTTATTTTATTAAGAGAAAACCCGTTAGGAACTGAATGTTTAAGAAAAGTGACATATTTATTACACGGATTTTTAATTTTAAATATTTTACCGGTTTTTTTTATTCCCTTGTTTAAATGTTTGTTTTGCTCTCCAAGAATAAGGTTTTCAATCTTGGTTTCACTTTTATCAGAGAGCTTAAATCCATTCCCATCAAAAATTTTAATGCCATTATCAAAATATGGGTTATGTGAAGCGGATATAACGATGCCGGCAAACGCTTTTTCAACTAAAACCATATGCGCTATACCGGGTGTAGGTAAAACGCCTGTCAGATAAGCATCGACTCCCATAGAAGAGATTCCTGATACCAGTGCGTTCTCAAGCATTGGCCCTGAAATTCTTGTATCCCGACCGACAACTATTCCCTTTTTATTATTATCAGTCCTGTATTTTTCACTAAAATAAAATGCTATCGCTTTTCCCGCTTTAACCGCCATTTCCGGTGTCATCGGGTCTTCATTTGCTGTCCCTCTAATGCCGTCCGTCCCGAACAGGTTTCCCATTTACTTACCTTCCCACCATTGTATCTCTTCTAAAATTTGATCGACAATACTCTGAAGCCAGGCTGTTCCGGATTCTTTTTCATCATCAGGAATGCTTTTAATTGTTTTGATGTAATCTTTATCTGAAGTATCAATGTGGTACTCAAGGCTTTTGATAAAATTATCCATCAGCCTTTCATCCCCCCTGGTGTTTTCCAACTCATGAAACTGTTTTTCGACTTCCGGCCATTTTGCATTAAGATCCGGTATCTTTTCTGAAAATTCTCTTAAACGTTTTATTCTCTCGCTAATGCCGAGTGACAACGTCGCCTTCATGCCCTGAAGAAGATCCAGTGGAAAATTGTCCGTTATAAATAAGGACCTCACATTATCATACCATCTCATTAGCGCGATAAGGTTTGCAATATAAATGATATTATTTAGCACAGGTCGTTTAATGATTTTATAACTGGCCGCTGAATAGGGTATATTGCCGCTTTTTTCCAAACCTCCGAAAATCAGGCGTCCCTCCCGCAGCTCATCTTTACGGCATATGGTCCCCGCGGCTGTAACAGTGCCAAAAGTCAGTCTGCAGGGACCCACAAGACCCCCCTGCCCTCCCAAAAAAACAGGTTTTCTGTTTAGCATTACCCCATGCGGCACATCGCCAAGCAGGGAGGGTGTTGCTTTGTCCTGGTTGGGCGTATAGTTAAAATGAATAAATGAGCTGCCGACTTCACTATGGTCTTTTTTTTCGGTTCCCCCTGACATAAGACAATCACAGAAGTTAATCAAACTGCCCAGCGTAACAAAAGGAAAAAGTATGGTCTGCTTAAGACCGACAGTATGGGCAATACTCGCTTCTTCTTCTACAATTGTCCCCTCTCTTACTTGTGCTCCCGAGCCCGCACTCGTATTCTTTAAAAAAACCGCCTGGTGAAAAAAACCACCTTTCAGCTTTGCACCCGGGCCAAGATAACAATTTGAAACAGTTACCGGATTTTCATAGCCTATTTTGACATTGTCAAGAATAAGAGTAGATGAACCAAATATTTTACTACCTGAATGTATTACCGTCCCTTTACCGGAAATTCTATCAAGAGATACGCTTTCCCCGATTTCAATCGTATCGGGATTGGGGATTTTTACGCCTTTATTAATGAGCTGTTCAACCTTGGATAAACTCTTTTGATTCATCGGTCCCTCTTTAAATATTATAAAAAACACATGATAATTTCACTACAATCAAATATGGAAACAGTATCTTTTGTCAAGCACATTACTATACAATCATTTTTTTTACAAAGAATAAGTATCCCCAAAAATTCGGCTTGACAGTGTTAAAGAAAACAAGTAATTAGATAAAGATTCAATCAATTAGCAATACAATCAAAATTTAATTGAAAGCTTATAATCTTACCAGGGTGGACTTTATTATGATTAGCAAAATTTTAATTGTCGATGATTCTCCGGTTGCAAGAAAAATGCTTAAAAATGCTATTCCAAAAGACAAGGGATATGAAATTTTTGAAGCAACAAACGGTCAGGAAGGTATTAATAAATATGAAGAACTAAAGCCGGACTTGGTGTTCATGGACTTGACAATGCCGGTTCTAGATGGATATAAGGCAACGGCCAAAATAATGGAACTTGATAAAGATGCTACCATTATTGTTACGACTGCCGATATACAACCAAAATCCATTTCCAATGTAATGGAACTCGGTGCATTTACCTTACTGAAAAAACCCGCCAAGGCTTCTTCGATTATTGATGCCATAGAGAAAGTGGAGTTGAAGCTTAAGAATTAATCCAGGAGAATAGACAATGGAGCCTACTGCAGGTGAAATCATTTCCCAAGAGGAAAGGGATATTTTACAGGAACTAATGAATATCGCTTTTGGTAATGCCACCGCCGATTTGGCTGAAGTTATTGATATATATGTAAAGTTGAGTGTTCCAAATATTCAGCTTGTCGAAATAAATGCTTTGTCCGCCTATCTTAAAGACGCTATTAACTCAGACAGTAAAAGCAGTATTGTTGAACAGAGATTTTGGGGAAGCTTTAAGGGGTCGGGTCTTCTTGTATTTCCGAGCGGATCCGGAATAGACCTTCTGGCTCTGCTCAATGAAAAAGAGACCGACAACTCGGATAATATACCGATGGATCTCATCGAAAAGGGCGGCCTTTTAGAAATCAGTAATATTCTTATCGGTGCATGTGTAGGAAAGTTTTCAGAACTGCTCGGTACTTTTGTGACCTATTCTCCTCCCCAGGTTTTTCATGGAAACAGCAGTGAGTGCGAATCGTTTATTCAAAATTTTGATCCTTCACAAACCGCTATTGTCATGAAAACCGTGTTTGACTTTCAAGATAAAAATGTCGGCGGTTTTTTACTTATTCTAACAAGTTACGAATCACTCGACTGGTTGCGTAAAGCACTTCATGATTTCCTGGATTCCTACGAATGATTTTTTCCCAGATTTTTGATATGCTTGATGCCGGGATTGTAATTCTGGACAAAGACCTGCGTGTTTCTAAGTGGAACCGATGGATGTCCACTCACAGCGATATACACTCCGAAAGAATCATTGGAAAACCATTGTTCAATTTTTATCCTGAACTGAACGAACCATGGTTTTTACGAAACTGCAAATCGGTTTTTACGTTCGGCAATTTTGCGTTCCTCTCCTATAAGCTTCATAATTACTGTTTCCCATTTAAATCTTATAATTCACTCGGTTACGATTTTGAATACATGCAGCAGAACTGCACTGTTGGTCCTTTGCGTAACGATGATAACAATATCGATTATATTTATATAACAGTTATAGATGTTACAGAAGTCGCATCATATGAGCAAAAGCTTATTGAAATGAATACCCGAGACGGACTTACGGATATATATAACAGAAGATTTTTTGATACAAGGATCGAGGAAGAGTTCGTAAGGCACAAGAGATACTCACGCCCCATGAGCATGATCATGCTCGACATAGATTTTTTTAAAAAGGCCAATGATACATATGGTCATCAGGCGGGTGACTTTATTTTAATCTCTCTAACAAAACTTATCACGGACAGGTTAAGAAAAACAGATATTTTTTGCCGGTATGGAGGAGAGGAATTTTGCTGTATCCTTCCTGAAACAACTATCGACTCCGCAAATTCGCTTGCCGAAGAACTTCTTAACGCCGTATTTTCCCATACTTTTGTTTTTAATAAAATAAATATAAACATCACCATAAGTCTGGGGATTTCGGTTTTAGACGATGATATCAATTCCGCGGAGACTCTCCTTAAAAAAGCGGATGATGCTTTATATCAGGCAAAACAGGAGGGAAGAAATCAGGTTGTTGTGGCGAGCAGCTAAAATCTTATATTTCAAAAACTAATATTTTATTTAATTCCCTTATTTTATCCCTGAGAAAAGCCGCCTTTTCAAAATCAAGCTCCTTTGCGGCCTGTCCCATCTCTTCTTTCATTTCCTTAATATGATCTTCTATGTTCATTTCCGACCCATAATCTGCAATTTTTTCAGAAATATTGTCGGTCATGGTTTCAACTGATTTTTTAACAGTAAAAAAGCCCTCTGATATTTCCTTTTTTATTGTTTCAGGAATAATATTATATTCCTGATTGTACTTTTCCTGAAGACTTCGACGCCGTTCTGTTTCGTCAATGGCTTGCTGCATCGATTTGGTAATCTTGTCTGCATACATTAGTACAGTACCGTTCACATTACGGGCAGCTCTGCCGCAAGTCTGTATCAGTGATCTTGCAGAGCGAAGAAAACCCTCCTTGTCCGCATCCAGTATGGCAACGAGAGACACCTCCGGTATATCCAATCCTTCGCGAAGCAGGTTTATGCCAATCAGGACATCAAATGTTCCTATTCTTAGCTCTCGAATGATTTCCGTTCGTTCCATTGTCTTAATATCGGAATGCAGATAGCGAACTTTTATGCCAAGATCAGTATAGTAATCGGTCAGATCCTCCGCCATTCGCTTTGTCAATGTTGTGACAAGCACTCGCTCATTTTTGCTTATCCTTAGTTGAATCTCTTCAAGCAGATTATCTACCTGATTTTCGCCTTTCCTTACTTTAATCGCAGGATCCAGGAGTCCCGTGGGTCTGGATATCTGTTCAGCAAGATTATGTTGAGCTTTTTCAATTTCATAATCCGCAGGTGTTGCCGATACATATATAGCATTTTTAATCCGAGAGGAAAATTCGTCAAATTTTAGAGGTCGGTTATCAAGTGCTGAGGGCAGTCTGAAACCGTATTCCACAAGCGTTTCTTTCCGTGAGCGATCTCCTTTGGACATTCCATTCAGCTGCGGAATAGCGATGTGGCTTTCATCAATAAAAAGTAGAAAATCATCGGGGTAGTAATCGAGTAAAGTCGGGGGCGGTTCACCCTTTTTTCTCCCGGTCAAGTGCCTTGAGTAGTTTTCTATTCCGTTGCAATAACCGAGTTCCTGTATCATCTCCAAATCAAAGTTGGTGCGTTCTTCTATCCGTTGCGTTTCAACAAACTTTTTTTCTTTTCTGAAATAATCAATCCGGTCCTTCAATTCGGCAATGATATTCTCTATCGCTCTTTTTCGGGTCTGTTTTAAAATAAGGTAGTGGCTTGCCGGAAATATTGTAACGCGATTCAAACGGTTGACAATGTTTCCTTTTAAAGGATCTATTTCCGCAAGACTTTCTATTACATCACCGAACATTTCTATTCTCACGGCTCTGTCTTCTTCATATGCGGGAACGATTTCAACCCGGTCGCCCCTTACCCTGAAAACACCTCGATGGAAATCCACATCATTTCTGTCATACTGCATGTCTATCAACCTCGACAAAATATCTTTTCTGCTAATCTCCATACCCGTCTCAAGATCAAGCCTAAGCGCCAAGTAGTCTTCGGGTGCTCCCAGGCCGTATATGCAGGATACACTTGCCACAACAATGACATCTGTTCTCGATAAAACCGACATGGTTGCAGAATGGCGAAGTTTATCAATCATCTCGTTAATGGATGAATCTTTTTGAATATAGGTATCGCTCGATGGAATGTATGCTTCAGGTTGAAAATAGTCATAATAGCTGACAAAATACTCGACGGCATTTTCAGGAAAAAGAATTTTGAATTCATTGTACAGCTGTGCCGCCAGCGTTTTGTTTGGCGCTATGATAAGGGTTGGCTTGTTAACTTTTTCTATTACATGCGCCATTGTAAAGGTTTTTCCTGATCCGGTTACACCCAGAAGAACCTGATCGGCAATATTGTCGGATATACCTTGGGAGAGTAGTTTGATAGCTTCAGGCTGATCGCCTTTGGGGGACAAATCAGAGCGAATTTTAAAACTGCTCATTTGAACCGAACTTCCATTTTGTTCCATCTGGGCCGTCTTCAAGAATTATATTTATACGACTAAGCTCATCTCTTATCTGGTCGGCTTTAGAAAAATCTCCTGCTTTTCGAGCTTCGGTTCGTTCATGAATTTTTTCTTCTATCCACTGTTCATCAATAGCTTTTTGTTCAAGTCCGGCGCTTTTTTTCTTTTTAAAATATTGTTTAGGATCAATGGTGAAAATACCCAATATGTTTCCGACCTTTAGAATGTCAGAGTGATATATCTTAAGCCTGTCAAGATCTATTTCGTTGATATCACCATCAAGAAGTTTATTAATATGCTTTACTGCGTCAAATAGAATACCGATGCCTTTTGCGGTATTGAAATCATCATTCATTGCTTCCTGAAAACTGCCCCAGAGATTTCCGGACTCATTCTGTTTTTCATCTTCTTTTTGGAGACCTTTATTTTTAATTCTATCAAGAAGCGCATAGATCTTATCAAGATTTGCATTGGATTCATCCATTGATTTTTCTGTGAAATCTATGGGACTCCGGTAATGATTTGAAAGAAGAAACAGCCGTATTGCCTCAGGATGATACTTTTTAACTGCCTCTTTGATCATCATAAAATTTCCAAGAGATTTGGACATTTTTTCATGGTTGATATTTACAAAGCCGTTATGAATCCAGTACCTGGCAAAAGGTTTGTCAAAAGCACCTTCAGACTGGGCGATTTCGTTTTCATGGTGAGGAAAAATTAAATCTTTTCCTCCACCGTGTATATCAAAAGTTTCCCCAATATATTTTGTGCTCATTGCTGTACATTCAATGTGCCACCCGGGTCTCCCTTGTCCCCATGGGCTGTCCCATGACGGTTCCCCTGATTTGGAAGTTTTCCAAAGGACAAAATCAAAGGGGTTGTGTT
>JAFDJC010000006.1 GCA_019307665.1 Deltaproteobacteria bacterium
AAAGGAAAAGGGCTAATGGAAAACAAAAAAGAATGGCACCGGATAGGAAAACTTGAAAGCCTTTCCAACGTTCCGCGTCGCACAATCCATTTTTATGTGAAACAGGAATTACTGCATAAGCCCAAAAAGACTGGAAAAACAATGGCTTACTATGACAGCAAACATCTCCACAAGCTTTCTTATATAAAAAGCGCGAAACTTCAGGGGCTGCCTTTAATCGCAATAAAACAAAAAATAGCAGATCTTGAATCTTCGAATCAAAATGCGTTCACAAGCCATTTGCCGGTCACTTTTAAGGGCCAAAATCCTTCCGACCGGAAAAAAAGAAAAAGGAAGATGGCGGGCAAAAAAACACGGGAGCTTATTCTTGATGCCGGCTCAAGCCTTTTCAGGGAAAAAGGTTATAAGGCAACAAAAATAAGTGACATTACAAAAAGTCTGAATGTAGGGAAAGGAACCTTTTATTTTTATTTTCCAGATAAAAAAGCGCTCCTTCTCGAATGCGTTCCGCGAATCTTTTTTGATCTTTTTTCAAAAGGCTGGGACCGTATCCGCAATGTTGAAGATCCCCTGAGAAGACTTGAGTTGAGAGCGGAGACAGTTACCCCTGTTTTAAAAGAATTCTGTGCTATTATTCAACTCAGCAAGGAAGCGATGGAAGATGATGACCAGAGGCTCCAACAGCTCGGAAGAAAGACCTACCTTTCCATATGTGACCCCATTGAGTCTGATATAAAGAAAGGGATTGAGCTCGGTCTTTTTGCACCTATTAATCCGAAAATTGCTGCTGTTTTTATGATCGGAATTATAGAAAATTTTTACTATCTGCAGACGATTGACAAAACATTTCATCCCACGGCAATATGGGAGGATATCCGAAGCCTGATTATCAACGGCATAAGGGGACTGAAGCATAAGGAATAAACTTTATTAAAACTAACCATTAACTATCCACAATAGATATCAAAGAAAACCAACTATCCTTTCAAAAACCTGTTTATTAACTAAAAACTATTAGCCAATATCATATTTAAACTTGACTCTGTGGTCAACTTGGCATATGCATGCACGATAAAGAGAATCAATTTTGTTTGGTATTAATCTCAAAAGGAGCGATAAATGAGAGATGTAGCGATTGTCGGCATCGGGATGAGCAGGTTTGGTAAATACCCTGAAAAAGGAATTAAGGATCTGGTGCGTGAGGCTGTCGAGCCGACACTCAGTGATGCAAAACTGAATTCAAAAGATATTGATGCAGCTTTTGTGGGTACGGCCGCCCCCGGTATCATGACCGGCCAGGAACAGATCAAGGCCCAGGTCACGCTGAGTGCAATGGGTATTGATACGATTCCCATGTACAATATTGAAAATGCCTGTGCCAGTTCTTCGTCAGCGTTTAATCTGGCCTGGACATCTGTTGGTGCCGGTCTTTACGACTGTGTTCTTGTAGTCGGATTTGAAAAACTCTTTGACAAAGATAAAATGAAATCATTCATGGCCTTAGGGACGGCGGTTGACATTGAATCAGCCCTGCAGCATCTGGAAGAGTTTCAGAAAAAACATGCTTTAAACGAAAAGATCATAGAGGAAGGCAGCGGGCACAACAGAAGTATTTTTATGGATATGTACGCCTATTATACGCGGACATATATGGAAAGATACGGCCTGACCCAGAAGCATTTTGCAAAAATATCGGTGAAAAGCCATAAAAATGGTGCGTTAAACCCTCATGCCCAATACCAGAAAGAAGTCACGCTGGAACAGGTCCTTCAGTCCGGCGATGTGGCCTTCCCGCTTACCCGTATGATGTGCTCACCTATATGTGACGGATCAGCGGCAGCTATTATCTGTGCAAAAGAGCATGTTTCAAGATTTACAACAACACCGATCTGGGTTGCGGGATCAGTCGTTGGCAGCGGCAAAATCAGTGATGACTTAAGCGACACACTTACAAGCCGGCTCGGTCCCAAAATATTTGAAACTGCCGGTGTCGGTCCCGAGGATATCGATATCATTGAGGTCCACGATGCTACATCGCCGTCTGAAATTATTACTCTGATAGAACTCGGACTTTGTCCGGGAGAAGACGCACCAAAATGGATTGATGAAGGATATCTTGAACTGGACGGGAAATTACCCTCTAACACTTCAGGCGGACTGGCGTCAAAAGGTCATCCCATAGGCGCCACCGGAATGGGTCAGATCCATGAAATCGTTCTTCAGTTGAGGGGTGAAGCCGGCAAACGTCAGGTCAGCGAGCCTAAAACCGGCATGACACATAATGGCGGCGGCATACTGGGAGTTGATGCTGCTGCGATGGCCTTGCATATTTTTACCAGATAGGACTCAAAATGGGCATGACAATAGCAATAACAGGGATAAACAGTTATATTGCACCGCCATTACTAAAAAAGCTTGAAGAAGATCAGGACGTTGAAAAAATTATCGGTATTGATGTCACGCCTTGGAAAGTGCGGGCGATGCGAAAGAGCATGCCCGAATAATGCCGTAAAAATTACATTGCATAATAAAAATGCGGTAGCAGATGTAATAAAACGAATTCAGCAATACGCAAGCGTTAACTAACAAAAGGCACAGGCCCGGGGTTGAAATATTTTTTATATTCATTCAATTCTCTTCTTCTATCCCGTTGCCGGAAAAACAGCCGTCCGTTGAAATAACAACTATGCGGGGGTTAAAGTAACAGGGATTAAAAAATTTGCAGTACTTTGCCGAAAGCTGTTAGATGACGCCGGGTCATCCTAACTTTTTTTTATGCCGGACAGGCTGGGGGTTAAGCTTTTAGGGGTTTTCTTAATCCCCGAACGCTAAAAAGAATTAGGAGGAGTGTAAGAACCACAACGGTTCGTAAAAAGGTAACATTTACTTCTGAAGCGGCGATGAAACATCCACCGGCACCGTCTTCACCGGTGACGACGGCATCGATAACGGACGCGGTTTTTGTACTATTGGCACCTCGTTGAATGGCCGGTCCTGACGGATCGATAATGATGCCGTTGACGGAACCATCCGCATCACCGAAGCCGCCGTCTTGCAATTCAAGTATGACCATGGTTGTGCCGTCGTCCTGCTGAATGAAATCGGCATGTTCCGAGAAATCCTGCCAACCGTTGATCAAATCATATTTATACCACTTGACATCATCCGGGAGGTCCTCGGAAAAGTAGATGGCGACTTCAACAGTGGCCCCTTCATCGACCGCCAGCCTGAAACCGATCAGGTCCATCAGCATTTCCGACGGTTTATTTTCCATATCCATGATGGCATCCGGATTGACCGACTGGATTGTTTCGACCATTCCGTACTGCTCCGAAATCTTGATTCCGACCTGAGCTTCTCCGAGCAAGGTGTTCATGACCTTGATGTCGGTTTGATCTGAATCGGAGATGCCGTCGCGATCCAGGTCGGTCATTTCGTCAACCTCCAGCGTGTCGAGAATCCCGTCAGAATTCAAATCGCCGGCTGTAAAAACGATGGTATCGAAACGGAAGGGAACAGACCATTCGGAAGGCCCATTCCGGCTGTCATAATGACGGACGCGCCAGTAGTAGGTTTGGTCCGTTTTTAAGATAAGTTCGGGAATAGAAAGGGCTTCAAGAGCCGAAATGCTGACCAACTGAAACACGGCTGATGTGAAATCGAAATGTTCACTGATTTGCCATTCGGTTTTTGAATGGAAATCTTCCTGATCCGGATCGGAAAATTGATAGGATTGCAGAGTAGGGGTTAAGGCGATATCGACAGCATCGTCAGCCGGTGCCAGGAGAAGCGGCTGGTTCGGCAGACTGTTCCAACGCGTCGGATCGCTTCCGGCCGAATATTCCTCGCCATTGGTCAGCCCGTCGCCATCCAAATCCTCATCGGCATCATCAACCAGGGGATCTAATCCAAATTCAATTTCCCATGTATCCGGCATGCCATCGTTATCGTCATCCGGATCTGGTGTGTCATCGATGCCATCCTCATTCGCGTCGATCAAATCGTCACTTGTGGAGGAACGGTAGCAGAGGACTTCATCGGAATCGCCGCTTTCAGTGCCGGTTGTGTCATGGGCCCTCACAATAAAGTAATATGCGGTATCCTCCAAAAGTTCGGTGATCGGGCATATGGTTTCTGAACCCGACCAGGCTGGATCATTATCGTTATAAGCCAGTCCCTCCTGTCGCATATAAACATTGTAACCGGCGACCGATTGCTCTGTATTTTTATCCCAGGTCAGGTTGATGTCGAACGCCATGGCCGGCGACGCACTAAATAGAATCCGGAAGCAGATGCTGAGGAAATAGATGAGAGCGATTCTCACATACTTGGTTTTGCCATTGTAATGTTGTCCGATTCTTTCTGAAGTATTCATGATGTTTCCTATTCATCGTTTTGTGCGCCATAAAAAAAGCCGGCTAACCTTTTACGGTTGCCGGCTTATGACTCTTGGCAACCCGGCTGTCCTTTCCGTAGGACCCGTGGCTTTCCGTCCCCGCCTTGCGACAGGTTTGGCTTTTACAATTTTACTTTACGCTATAAGCAATTTGCGTGCCTTGTATTTTTATGGGAAGAAAACAGGTGTAAAAAAATAGGTGGCAGTAATTAGAAAAAGAAAAATAAATGCTTGTGGATGACTATAAATAAAGGGGTGAGTACTAAAAAAGGATGCCTCGTCATACAAGAAGGCGTGGCGTTTCAAAAGAAAAAGGCTCATTGCCGGGAAAAATATTTATTAGAAAAAATTCGGTTGTTTTGCTCTTTTTTAGACAGATGTATATAAAATTATATCCTTGAGGTGTTGAGGGTGAAGTAAATAAAATCTTACTTTTTTAGTAGCATAGTATATGTTCAGAACAAATGTGCGTCAAAAATTTTGTGAGCACAACATATCTTGAAGGTTAGAATCGAAATCTTATCGATATATGTATTTGACGGAATATAACTTCTCATTGAAGAAGTATTCGCCCCAATAATACTCACCGTTTTTATAGTGCACTTTATATTGGTAGACAATGCGGTTGCCGGTAGGGGCAATCAGTGTCAGTGTTCCACGCTTTAGGGTTCCCCGTATCGTCCAGAGGAAGTCCGGTTAAAGTAACTGTTGGAATATACGAAAGGTGGCGGAAAATCCAACACAAATTTAATAGGATTGTAATATTTGTAAACACAATGGGTTACGACTGATATTTTGGGTTCTAATTTTTCTATTGAGGCAAATTACAACACATTGTCCAAAAAACACAAAAAGGCTGAATTATTACGATACCATTTGAAAGTACTTTAATATCAATGTGATATAAATATTTATTCAGGCAAAAAACAGACTGGCATTGTATTTGCTCATATAACAGTAAACACTATAACGATAACGGTAAACGATAACCAAAAACAAAACATATTATAAGGAGCAGGAAAAATGGAAAAAAATTCAAGGAAAGATCGAAAAGGACGCATAGGGCACGGATCATCAAATCCTTGTCTATGGATGCAGGCAGGAATTGTCGGTTCCAAGAATTGTAACAATTTTTACGACTGTATTACCTGCAAGTACGATCTGGGGATGCAGAAGAAAGTGGAAAGAGGGAAACAGGTAAGCTGGCAGGACGCGATGAGGCGAAAACCAGGTTTGGAGAGAATCTGCAGACACAGTCTTACAAACCGTGTTGAAAGCAGGCAGTGCGCGTATGATTATAACTGCTCGAAGTGTGATTTTGATCAGTGTTTCGAGGATTTTTGGACAACAAAAACCAAGGCAACGCCATTTGATATCCAACAGGTAAAGGGCTTTGCAGTGCCCATGGGTTACTATTTCCATAAAGGGCATACCTGGGCAAAAATTGAAAGTGGAGGATATGTCAGGATCGGTTTCGATGACTTTGCCCTTAAACTCCTCGGAGAGGCTGATTCTTTCGATCTTCCCCTGATGGGAAAAGAGCTTCACAAGGACATGATCGGGTGGGGGCTGAAAAAAAAGAAAAACACAGCCGATATCCTTTCACCAGTGGACGGGGTGATTGTTGAAGTAAACTCTAAAATGAGGCAGTCTCCAGAGCTGGCAAACAGGGAACCGTACAGTGAAGGGTGGCTATTTATGGTAAGGACTCCTGATATAAAGAAAGCAGCCAAAAAGCTAATAGCTGATACGGAAAGTCTGGAGTGGATGAGTGATGAGGTTGGCAGGCTTGAAGGGATGATTGAAGAGGTAGCCGGCCCCCTGGCAACGGATGGCGGTTTTTTGCAGCAGGACATATACGGCAATCTGCCTGATCTTGGCTGGAATAATTTGACAAAAGCTTTTCTGGGTACACGAAGGTAAATGGTGGGAGCTGACGGGCAAGTCTTACTTTCTTGTATTCCTTGATAATGACCCGGGAAAAAGGGAGAAGGTCATGAGGTCAACAAATTTTAACAAATATATAAATAGCGGGACAGATGAGTGTGTCTGGATGAAAGCCGGTGTAGTCAAACAAAAATTATGTGCAAAAGAATTTAACTGCACGGAATGCACTTATGATACTGCTCTCAGGAAAACGGCCCATGAAAATAAAAGACTTGAAAAAACCGGGAAACATCCGAAAGGAAAAAGAAAGAATATAGTTTTCTGGGAGGAGAAGATCAGGAATCTTCCGCCTGTAAAACAGCCCTGCCTGCACTACATGAAAGGTCGCATTAGTTTCAAACCCTGCACTAACGAATACAGGTGCGGAAGCTGTGAGTTTGACCAATATTTTCTTGATCAGTATGCGGTTCATGCGGCGGTCAGACCGGTCGATGTGCTTGAGATTGATGGATTTAAAGTCCCTCAGGGTTTCTATTTTCATAAGGGGCATACATGGATAAAAATGGAAGAAGGATCTGAAGTTCGGATTGGTCTAGATGATTTTGCGTTAAAGATTTTCGGGCCTGTTGACCGTATTGAGGCACCCCTTCTCGGAAAGGAGATAAAGCAGGGGCGAAAGGATATTTCAATAACCCGTGGGCCGCTAAAAGCTGAACTGCTTTCACCTATTAGCGGTGTTGTGGTTGAAATCAACAGCAGGCTCAGGAATCGGGGAGAACCTGCAAACATGGATCCATATTCGGATGGATGGGTGGTAAGGATTCATTCGAGCAATCTTCGACAGGAGCTTAAAAACCTTATGATGGGTGATGAAACAAAAGCATTTATCAGACAGGAATCAGACCGTCTTTATGATGTAATCGAAGAAGCAACAGGCCCCCTAGCCGCGGATGGAGGTCATCCCATCAATGATATCTTTGGAACTATTCCCGAAATAGGTTGGGAGAAGCTTGTCCGGCTTTTCCTTGCTCCGGACAATCCCAAGGATTGACCAACTTTAAACCTGGAGCCTTTCCACCTCATCATCAAGGAGCTTTTTGCAGTACCTGCAGAGCTGGTTCGATTTCCCATCAACATCGTTTATACTGCGGCTGTAGCGCATAATGCAACTTTTATCCTTGCAATGCCTTAGTTTAAAAGTATGGCCAAGCTCGTGCAGGGCTTCCTTAACAACCCTGAGCTTCAGAGCCTTTTCCCTTTCCATGGAGGGGAGCTCTTTGGTTAGCCTGTATGTTGATATAATGCATGTTTTACCGCCAAGCTGTGCTTCTCCAAATACATGTGTAAGGATAGGGATGAAAAGATCGTACTCAGTTATTGCCAGCACCTTTATCGCGTTAACAGGCGCCCTTTCAGCCAGTTTTTCCAGGATGATAGTGGAATAATACTGGTTCCTCTTGAAATCAATTGCAAAATCTATATTTTCCAGAAGTGGTATTGTTTTAGTTTCATAGCCGAAAAACTTTTTAATTTCACGGCCGACAAGTGATAGAATATCGGGATCCTGTGAACCAGCAGGAGAGATGACGATACTGTTTTCCGAAAGGGAGTTCAAACCGTCTTTTCAATTTTATAAAGTTTTAGTTTACTGTAAAGCGTAGAACGATCAATTTCGAGGATCTTCGCGCTTTTCGAAATGTTCCAGTTGTTCTTGTTAAGTATCTCTGTGATATGTTCTTTTTCAATATCCTTCAAAGATTTTTCCTTGCGAACCACCGATTTTTCCCGGCTGAAAATGGGAAGGTCTTCCGGTCCCATGATTCGACTTTTGGCAATAACGACTCCCCTTTCAATGGCATTTTGAAGTTCTCTGACATTTCCCGGCCAATCATAAAGCATCATTTCATCCATTGCCTCGCGATTTATCCTGTCGACTTGCCTGTTGGTTTCCTGGGAAAAACGATTTAGAAAGTGTTCGGCAATTAGAAGGATGTCGTCTTTGCGTTCGTGAAGTGGCGGCATTTGAAATGTTATCACATTAAGCCGATAGTACAGGTCTTTTCTAAACCTCTCTTCTTTTATGGCCTTTTCCAGATTTCTGTTGGTTGCTGCTATCACACGAAAATCCGCCTCTATCGGCTGGGTGCCTCCCACACGATAGAGAACATGATCTTCCAGTACCCTTAGAAGATCTATCTGCATTCTCATGCTGATTTCTCCAATCTCATCCAAAAAAAGCGTTCCTCCGTGGGCCAGTTCCAGACGGCCCTTCTTGGTTTCCTTCGCGTCAGTAAAAGCTCCTTTCTGATAGCCGAAGAGTTCGCTTTCCATAAGGTGCTCAGGGATAGCGCCGCAGTTGACCATAACAAAAGGACACGTACTTCGCTGGCTGTTAGTATGTATTGCCTTAGCGGCCAGACCTTTGCCGGTGCCTGTTTCACCTGTAATTAGAATTGTCGAATTAGATGGAGCAACATCCTGGATAAGGTCAAAAACCTCCTGCATTGGTTTGGATTGTCCGATCATGCTCTCAAATCGGGTGCGATCCTTGTGCTGCTGCCTGAGAAATAAATTTTCCCGTACCTGCGCCTGGCTTTCCGTGATTTTTTCAATAATAATGCCCAGCTCGCTTGGATCAAAAGGTTTGAGCAGGTAATCGCGAGCGCCGTTTTTCATTGCTTCAATAGCAGTTGAAATCGAACCATATGCTGTGATCATGACAACTGCGACATCGGGATCGTTTTCATTCACATATTTCAATAGCTCAAGGCCGCTCATTCCTTCCATTTTGATATCGACAATTAAAATGTCATACTTGGAAGATTTACTTTTTTCCAAAGCTTCTTCACCACTAGACGCTTTTTTCACTTCGTAACCATCACGTTCCAGCCAACCGGCAAGGGATTCACGCATTATCAGTTCATCATCAACTATAAGTACCCTAGTCGCCCCCATTTGGTCCTCCATCCACATTATGTGATTGAAAAAGCGGTAGCCTGATAATGAAAGAGGTACCGGCTTCATTTCCGTAATCCAGGCTAATCGATCCTCCGTGTTCCTGTATGATCCCATATGCTACGGAAAGCCCCAGCCCAACTCCTTTCCCTTTTTTTTTAGTCGTAAAAAACGGCTCAAAGAGCCTGGATCGGTTTTCCATCGGAATGCCTATTCCAGTATCCCGAAAGGAGACAACCATCTCATTGTCCTTCAGGGAGTAATTTGTTTCAATATACAGGGAACCCTTGCCTTTTACCTCTATGGCTTCTACTCCGTTGGAAACAAAATTCATGAAGACCTGCTGGAGTTGGTCTTCCGAGCCGATCAGGTCCGGCACATCCGGATTGAGGCTTTTAACAACCTTAACCCGGTTGATTTTAAGAAGGTTTGAATTCAGAAAAAGGATTTTTTCTATAAGCTGGTTGATATTTACTTTCCGCAGTTCCATTCTGGATTGGCGCGAAAAGGCCAAAAGGTTTGATACGATCCTGCTTATCCGTTCTGTTTCAGTTTCCATAAGATCAAGGTACTGGTTGAACTGTGCCTTATTCTTCATGCTGGATTTCTCTTCATCAATAATACGCTTCATGAGTTTGGTAAGATTGAGGACCCCCGCTATCGGGTTGTTTATTTCATGGACAACAGAAGCCGACAACTTCCCGAGAGAAGCCATTTTATCCTGATGAAGGAGTTTGTCATGGGTTTCTTTCAGCTGTTTGGTACGTTCCTCGACCAACCTTTCAAGACGACGAGTAATCTCCTCTTCATCTTTTTTGCGCTTTGTAATGTCACGGCTGATTTCTACAAATTTTGATATCTTGCCGTCTTTTTCCCAGACAGGGAATGTACTCACTTCGATATACCGGGGATCTCCCTTTCTGTTTATTCTGGTGATAACCTGCCGATGCGGTCTCTTATTTTTTATGACATCATTGAGCGGACAGGTTATAGCCTCTATACTGCACTGCTGATCAAGGCCCTGAAAAATCTTGTGGCATTTTTTACCGATCACCTCTTCATGCAAATATCCCATCTTTTCCAGAAATGCGTCATTTACTTCGACTATGTCCATTTCCGGTGTAATAACGACTATAAAGTCCTGGATACCGTTCAGGATGGTTTCTATTTCTTCATTTCTCGCCCTGAGTTTTTGCTCCTCAATCGCGATTGCCTTCCAGAAAAGTTCAAAAGCGTGATAGGAAAGTGCACGTATGTTACCTGGTTTTGTTGCAAGAATGTCTTCAAGGATATCCTGCTCGGGAGTGAGAATTACAATAAGATGTATTTCATATTCAGGGGAATATAATTTATGGTAGTCGCTCACTGTAAGGAGATTCATTTTTCGGGCTACCAGCATGCCGGGACTGTTTGTTTCAGTGTCTGCGACAGCTACAAACCTGGCATTTACCTCACCCCTCTTGTAGTCGATAGTACCTTTTTCAAGGAGTTCCTTGCAGTATTTGCCGCCGCCGACTATGGCTATATTTATGATTGAAGCCTTTTGGTTCGGCATAACAAAATATTCCCAGTAATATTATGTAATTATTGCTTTCTCTGAGCATTAAAAAGTCAGGTATTGCCTTTCTCTGCCAGCTAATGAAATTAAGATTTATCACGCGAAAATGGCTGTTTCAAGACTAATTTTATACTGGCCTTTCCCCAATTTTTTTACGTTTAAAAAAGAAATGGATAGCACACGCTACCAGGACAACTCGTGTCCGGGTGTGCCGGCACAAAAAGTCTTTGTTTACTTATAGCAAAAATGGAAGGTTAATGAACCCAAAAAAAATATGACATTTTGTATCATGTCAACCCTGCCTCACTGATCGGCAAAGGAACTTACCAATTAAGGGTTTGGCTTGAGCGAAGATGAACAAAACCAAAAGGAGACTGAGTTCCATTGAGTTCTTCGAATGAGATCACCATTTATAAATCCAGTTTTCAATTGTAATTCTCTAAATAATCTACCCCAAGTATTGATTCGTTAAGCTTGTGGTGAAAAACTATAACTAGATTGTTGCTTCCTGCCAACATTTCATATATGTACTATTAAAAATAAAAATGACGATATCCCAAATATTTTTATGGAAAAACCGTATAAAATCCCAAAAAAAATTACAGCTATTCTGATATATGCTCGCCCTCTACTTGTTTTCAGCGGTATGTTGTTCGCTGTCTCTGTTATGCTCACACGGAATCCAATCCTTTATTTGCTAGGCGTTTTAATGATATTTACGTCAATGGTTTTCGATCTGGTGGATGGGTGGTTTGCAGCCCGTTTTAGCCCGGACAGTGCATTCGCACACCTTGCTGACCGCATAATGGATAAACTGGTTTATTCAATTATCTTCCCCCTTATATCCGTGGGAATGATATGGCGTATCCTTTTTATTTCACCCAAACATACAAAAGTTGAGCTACTGCATGCCATATTTGTTCTGTTTTTATGTATAACCGTTCTTGTTCGAGATAATTTTGCCTCATTTATGCGTGAATTCGCTATTCGGAAAGGGCAGGAACCAGAACCCACCGAGTTTACACGGCTTCGAACGATCGTTGCCGCGCCTCTCGGCGCGCTTTTATATGCGCACGCTTTTTATATTCCGGACGGCCCATCTCTGAAAATCTATTCGTGGATTTCCTGGATGGGTAATATACCGATTCGTGGATTTTTCATATGCGAGATCATCTTTCTCATCATCAATTTTAGTTCAATTGCCGGATACTGCAAAAAATACGGTACGTATTGCTTAGACGAGCTTTGCCTTGGCAACACGCATCTCCGAAGGAGAATTTTGTCTTTCTTCCCCAATGCACTGACGGTTATGAACGCAATTATGGGCCTGCTGTCAGTTTTTTTTGCGTACCAGGGAAGAATCAAAGAAGCTTTCCTTATTATGATCGGAGCGGCCATTTTTGACAAACTAGACGGTGCAATGGCAAGAAAACTTGGACTCGTCGATCCTGTTCCTCCGTCAAATAATAAACTTCACATCACTTTCGGGGGCATAATGGACGATATTGCCGATACCGTCAGTTTCTGTATCGCGCCTGCATGGATCTATTATATATGCTTATCAAGCCATTCAGATCGCACTTTTCTTCATTTGCCGATCAGCATCATTGCCTCTATATATACGGTGTTTGGCGTTACCCGGCTGATCTATTTTACTCTAGATAAAAATCCTACTCCAGGATACTTCAAAGGCATGCCGACACCTGCAGCGGCTCTCTTTGTTCTCTCTCCACTGATCATTTTTATGGAGTCTGTATCTCAAGGATCAGAATATATTTGTTTCTGGTATTATTTTTGTTCAGGCATAATGATTGCGGCAGCGATCTTTATGAATCTTTATCCAGCGAAATATGTTCACGTCGGTCGTTTGATGGACAGAAATCCATGGATTGGAAAGATCGATATCCCCCTGGTGCTTCTTTTTGCACTGACACCATATCTTGGATATTTCGCATTTACCCAGCTATTCCTATATGCTATCTCGCCTTTGCTAAAAAAATTCAAAACCGGGCATTAAAGCGATTTGGCTGTTCATTTTAAGCACACCTACTAACTCCTAACAAATGAAGGTGATTACATGGACACAAACAATGATCTCTATCGAAAGTTGCAGAAGCACATTGATAACATGCTGGTTGGGTTATCCTCCTCTGAATATATTTTATTGGAAAATGATAAGCCCACTGTTGCACGAAGTAAAAAGTCAAACGGAAACACCGAAAAAGGCAGGGAGTGAAAAAACACCTACCATAAGCTTGTCCTTAGGATACCGGCAACGAATTGCCGGTACCAGCCATCATCCATTTTATCGTCTTACAAAAATCTTTTGAAAGTTCCCAAAAAAATGACTTTTTCACCTGCCAGTCCAGCTAAACAACAAAATTTATTGCTTTTGCAAATGTTTGAGCATTGTTTTTGGGAAAATTCTGTAATTTTATAACATACGGCAAAATTACCGTTGTTGAGTGCTGAAGATGCAATAAATTTCCAGGGCTAATACGCTTATTATATTTATTTTAGGAATTTTATTTAAAAAAGTTCTTGACAGGGCAAAATAAAACGATAATAACTATAATATCTAAAATAAACATAACCGTTCCCAAGGCAAAGAGGAGGTATTCGTGATGGACGATACTATGACCGTATTTACCGCCAGTAAATATTGCAATGTGTCATCAAAAACTATTATCAACTGGGTGGAGGCCGGCCACATTAAGGCATATAAAACTGTTGGCGGACATCGCAGGATCAAAAAAAATGATCTGGAAGTGTTCATGCTGGATCAGGGGATTCCTATTCCCGAACAAAAAGAGGAAACAGACAGGAAAAAAATCCTGGTGGTTGATGATGATTTAATCATTGTGGAGTCGATTGTTCAGGCCCTTGAAGAAGATGAATATAACTATGAAGTCATTTCAGCGTCAGATGGTTTTGAGGCGGGTCTGCAGGTCAATCATTTTAATCCGGATATTTTGATACTGGATATCATGATGCCGGATATAAAAGGGTATGAAGTCTGTAAAAAGATTAAATCCAATAAAGATAGCCGGCATACGAAAATTATCGTCCTGTCCGCATATCTTGATGAGGAGAAATTCAAACAGATGAAGGATAATGGAGCGGATGTCTGTTTCTCAAAACCCTTGCCCCTGTCAAAACTCAAGGACGAAGTGGCAAAATTACTTGGACTAAAAGAATAGGAGGCAAATCATGAAGTTAAAAGAAGCGCTTGATAAAAAGAGATTTGTCGTAACATCCGAGATTCAGGCACCGCTGGGCGACGATGATCCTGAGAAGATGATTGAAAATTTAAAAAAAGTGCGGGGCCGTGTTGATGGTGTATCGATTTCCGAAGTCGAATTGGAAGGCGTGGTTGGTGATAATATCAAAACATGTGATCTCCTGAAACAAAACAGGTTTAACGCCATATATCAGACAACTACCCGTGATAAAAACCGTTTTGAGCTGCAAAAGGATTTAGCACTAGCCCATGACAGCGGTGTGGAGAACCTTCTTGTTTTTACGGAAGATTACCGCATATCCGGCGACAGTCTTCAGGAAACCATGTTTTTTCATGTAGATTCAGGCAAGCTTGCATCCGTGCTGGATCATTTAAAGGAAGGCCAGACCATTGACGGAAAAGAGTTGTCAAAAAAAATAGAATTTACGCTTGGGTCAGGCGTTGAGGCACCATGGGGCAAAAACGTTCCAAAACAGGGCATGGAAGAAATGGAAGACATGATGAATGTCGGTACCGGATATTTTCTCACCACACCGATATTTGACGTGGATCATTTTGCTAAATTCATGAAGCAGGTCAATACGTTTAATGTCCCTGTTATTGCAGAAGTGATGATCTTAAGAACGGCCGGCATGGGTAAGTTTCTGAACCGGCATTTTAAATCCGGACTTGTGCCTGACTGGGTGATACAGAAGCTTTTAAAGTCGCCGGATAAAACAAAAGCCAGTGTCGAACTCTTTGCAGACACTATAAAAAGCTTGAAAGATATTTGCCAGGGCGTTCATATCATCACAATCGGAGGAGAAGACAAACTCGGCGAATATCTGAACGCTGCCAAATTGAGGTAATGTTAGGAGGTATGGTTGTTATGTCAGAGGTAATTCAACTTGAAGAATTTGAATGCGAATTTAAAGATGAAATCCTTGATCGCATTCCGGATGCCAATTTTGATCTTTGCCTGACATGCGGAACATGTACAGGCGGATGCCCTGCATCAGAACAGTTTGACATGGATCCCAGAAAATTCCTGCGGATGCTCTTGTTGGGAATGGATGAAGAGATTAAAAGCAGTCCGTGGATCTGGGTCTGCACCATGTGCGGACGGTGCCAGAGTGCCTGTCCCATGGATATTGCGATACCCAAATTTATATATAATGTCCGGGCAAGTGGTCCCAGGGACAAACGCCCCAAAGGGATCCTCGGATCCTGTGATCAGCACATAAGATCCGGAAGTGCGATGGGTGTGCCCAAAGAGGATTTTATCTTTACAGTGGAAGATGTTGCAGATGAAATCCGGGAGACCCAGCCGGAATTTAAAGACCTGAAGGTCTCCGTGGACAGGGAAAACGCTTACATGGTTCTCAATCAGAATTCCAGGGAACCGGTGACGGAACCGGATGAAATGGGACCACTTTGGAAGATTCTGCACTTGGTGGATGCTGACTGGACCTACCCGTCGGTGATGTGGTCCGGAGAAAATTACTGCATGTTTCTGGCAGATGATGAAGGCTGGCGATATATAATGGAGGAGTTTGTCTATCATGTTGAAAATAATTTAAAAAGCAAACTGGTGGTCAACACGGAATGAGGGCACTCATATTATGCAATCCTGGAAGGATTGCGAAAATACAATATTCCCCATACATTCAAATTAATCACCATTATTGAATTATACGCCCAGTGGATACGGGAAGGAAAACTGAAGGTTAATTCCGACTGGAACAAGGAGTTGAAAGTCAAATTTACTATCCAGGATCCATGCAATATCGCCAGAAAAATTGGCAGTGATAAGATAGTAAACGATCTGAGATTTGTTTTGAAAACAGTTGTTGGAGAAGAAAACTTTATTGATACAATCCCCAACCGATCGAACAACTTCTGTTGCGGAGGCGGAGGAGGTGCTCTGCAGGCGGGATTCCCCGAGCAGCGGCAGGCCTATGGAAAAGTAAAATTCGACCAGATCATGGCTACCGGCGCAACGTATGTAGTTGCCCCATGTCATAACTGCCATGCGCAAATAGAGGATATTGGCGAGCATTATGGCGGCAATTACCATGTGGTTCATCTCTGGACCCTGCTCTGTCTTGCCATGGGTATTCTTGGTGAAAATGAACGCACCTATCTTGGACCGGACCTGGCTGAGGTTGGATTGTAAAAAGGAGAAAGCTTAATGGCCAATAAAGCTACTGGAGCGGTGCTTGTTGTAGGCGCCGGCATCTCAGGCATACAGGCGTCACTGGATCTGGCAGATTCAGGTTATCTTGTTTATCTTGCGGATAAAAATTCAGCCATTGGCGGAGTAATGGCACAGCTGGATAAAACATTCCCAACCAATGACTGTTCCATGTGTATCATCTCGCCAAAACTGGTGGAGGCTGGAAGGCATTTAAACATTGAACTGCTGACCATGAGCCATGTGGAGGAAATAACCGGTGATGCCGGAAATTTTCAAGTTCGGTTGAAACAGGAACCAAGATTTATAGATCTTGATAAGTGTACGGCATGCGGGGAATGCTCCAAGGTCTGCCCGGTGGACCTTCCCAGCATGTTTGATGAAGAGTTATGCAGCAGAAAGGCTGCATTCAAACTGTATCCCCAGGCGATGCCCAGTGGTTTTGCCATTGAAAAAGGCGATAAAGCCCCCTGCCGACTGGCATGTCCGGCAGGTCTCAATGTGCAGGGCTATGTGCAAATGGTGAAAGAAGGAAAATATAAACAGGCCCTGGAAATCATCATGGAACAGTTGCCGCTTCCCGGTGTTCTGGGAAGAATATGTCCTCACGGGTGTGAGGATGCCTGCAGGCGATGTGAAGCCGATGAACCCATCGCCATCCGGGATTTAAAAAGACTGGCAGCTGATAAATTTGATGCCAGGGATATTGTTGTTGAATGTCTGGAGCCAATAGATAAAACAGACAGAATAGATAAAAAAGTGGCCATCATCGGATCAGGCCCGGCCGGTCTTTCCGCTGCCTATCATCTTGCCAAAAAAGGGGTGCCCTCAACAATTTATGAAGCGCTGCCGCAGGCCGGCGGCATGCTGAGAGTCGGCATTCCCGCGCACCGGCTTCCAAGGGATGTTTTGGACAGGGACATTGAAATCATCACCAATCTGGGTGTTGAAATAAAACTCAATACGCCGCTGGGAGATGATCTTACCGTGGATGGTCTTCTGGAAAACGGGTACAGTGCTGTTTTCCTCGCCATGGGTGCGCATAAAGGAATCGAACTTGGTATTCCCGGTCAGGAGCTGGAAGGGGTTCGTCAGGGTGTTGATTTCCTGAGAGAATTGAATCTAACCGGCAAGACCAAAGTTGGAAAAAAACTCGCTATCATCGGAGGCGGCAATGTTGCCATTGACGTGGCCCGAAGTGCAGTCCGGATGGATGCCCAGTCCGTTAGTCTGATCTATCGCCGGACCCGTGCTGAAATGCCTGCCTGGGAAGAAGAGATAGCCGCTGCTGAAGCAGAAGGAGTAGAGATCACCTATCTGTCAGCACCCCAGGAGGTGCTTGAATCCAAAGGAAAAGTTTCAACGCTGCGATGCATTCGCATGGAACTTGGTGAACCTGACTCTTCCGGCAGAAGACGCCCGGTGCCTATACCGGGCAGTGAATATGACATTGAAATTGATCAGCTGATTCAAGCCATTGGGCAGCGTCCTGATGTCACCGGCATCGAAAATATCGATGGCGTCAAGACAACAAAATGGAATACCATAGACGTGGATCCTGTTACATATGCCACGAATAAAAAGGGGGTTTTTTCAGGCGGTGATCTTCAGACCGGACCGTGGGTTGCCATTGGCGCCATTGCTGCCGGCATGGAAACAGCTGAATCTATTTTCAGGTATCTCAAGGGCGAAGATATGGCCCTGGGAAGAGAATCAACAGAAACAGAAAGCCCCAACTTTAATCCTGTTCCGGATGATATAGTAAAGGAAAGCCGATTAAAGATGCCGGAACTTGCCGTAGAAAAACGGGCCGGCAACTTTGACGAAGTTGAACTGGGGTATAATGAAATTGATGGCCAAAAAGAAGCTGCCAGGTGCCTGAACTGCGGGTACTGCTCGGAATGCATGCAGTGTGTGGATGCCTGTCTCGCAAATGCCGTTGATCATTCAATGGTTGTAGAAGATATAACCATTGATGTCGGGGCCGTGATCCTATCTCCCGGATTCAGCCCCTTTGATCCATCCAAATATATTGCATACAGCTATAATACCGCTCCCAACGTTGTTACCAGCCTTGAGTTTGAAAGGCTCCTTTCAGCCTCGGGGCCACACGAAGGGCACCTGGTGAGGCCTTCTGACAACAAGGAGCCTAAAAAAATCGCCTGGCTGCAATGCGTGGGTTCAAGAGATATCAATAAAGGGGATCACAGCTACTGTTCCGGTGTCTGTTGCATGTATGCGAATAAACAGGCAGTAATTGCCAAGGAGCACAGTGACACCCCTCTGGATACCGCGATCTTTTTTATGGACATGCGGACCCACGGAAAGGAATTTGATAAATATAATATCAGGGCCGAAGATGAAAGCGGTGTTCGATTTGTCCGTTCAAGAATCCACTCGGTTTTTCCCATGCCCGATGACAGGCTGAGAATTGTCTATGCCACGGAACCCGGATCGACTGTTGAAGAAATTTTCGATATAGTTGTCCTTTCCATTGGCCTTGCTCCATGCAAGGATGCCATGGCGCTGGCAGAAACAATGGGCATAGAGCTGAATAACCACGGATTTGCCGCGACTCAAAATCTGTCTCCGGTGGCCACTACAAAGGAAGGCATCTATGTCTGCGGAACATTTCAGGAACCCAAGGATATCCCCTTATCTGTCATGGAAGCCTCGGCTTCCGCAGCAGCAGCGTCAAGCGGACTGGTGGAGCAAAGATGGAGCCTGACCCGCTCAAAAGAGCTTCCGCCTGAAATAGATGTTTCCGGTAAAGAACCCAGAATTGCTGTTTTTGTGTGCAATTGCGGGATTAATATCGGCGGTATCGCCGATGTTCCTGCTGTGAGAGATTATGCTGGGACCCTTCCCTATGTGGTCCATGTTGAAGACAATCTCTTTACATGTTCTCAGGATGCCCAGGATCATATCAAGGAAGTACTTGCAGAAAAGGAAATCAACCGGGTGGTCATTGCCTCCTGTTCTCCGCGTACCCATGAGCCGCTTTTTCAGGAGACGATTCGTGATGCAGGATTAAACAAATATCTGTTTGAAATGGCTAATATACGGGATCAGAATACATGGGTGCATATGAATGATCCGGTCAGGGCAACGGCCAAGGCCAAGGATCTTGTTCGAATGGCCGTGGCCAAAGCCACCCATGTGGAACCTCTGCACCAGGTCAGCCTTACCATTAAAAAATCCGTCCTTGTTATAGGTGGCGGTGTCGCAGGAATGGAAGCAGCTTTAGGTGTTGCGGACCAGGGATTTGAAGCAGTTCTTGTTGAACGTTCAGATGCTTTGGGCGGCGTGGCCAAAAATCTTCGGGCCACCTGGAAAGGGGAACCCATTAAACCCTATCTGGAAAACTTGACTGAAAGGATCAACAATAATGACCGTCTTCGGGTTTTCATGAATACGGAAGTTTCAAGCACTACCGGGTCTCTTGGTAATTTTACGACAACGCTTTCATCCGGTAATATTTCAGCCGGCAATAATGAAAATACCATTATTGAGCACGGAGCTACGATTATAGCTACCGGCGGGAAAGAATACAAACCCAGGCAATACCTCTACGAAGAGCATCCTAATGTTTTAACCCATCTGGATATGGACGCGTTGATGACCGAAGAGGACCCCAGAACAAAAAAAGCCGGATCAATCGCATTTATCCAGTGTGTAGGTTCCAGGAATAACGACAATCCATTTTGCAGTAAAGTATGCTGTACCCACAGCCTTAAAACAGCCATAGGCATTAAAGCCATCAACCCCCGAACCCGAATTTATATTGTTTACCGGGATATCAGGTCATATGGTTTCAGGGAAGATCTTTATAAAGAGGCCAGAGAAAAGGGCGTTATTTTTATCCGGTATGATCTCGAAAACCCACCAAAAGTTACCTCAAGTGAAAACAAAGAGCTGAAACTGACGGTAACAGACCATGTCCTTGGGTTTCCTGTAAGCATCAAGCTGGATTTGCTTGTTCTGGCTTCAGGAATCGTACCTAACGAGAATAAAGCCCTGTTTGAAAAGTTCAAGGTTCCTGTCAACAATGAAGGGTTCCTTGTAGAAGCCCATGCCAAACTGAGGCCCGTGGATTTTGCTTCCGACGGCCTGTTCGTGGCAGGCCTTGCACATTATCCCAAACCTCTCGAAGAGAGTATTGCCCAGGCAAAGGCAGCGGTTGCAAGGGCGATGACCATTGTTTCAAAAGATTCAATCATGGTAGGTGGTGTTGTCGCCGAGGTTACCCGGGAAAAATGCGCTGTATGTCTGACCTGTGTCAGAGCCTGCCCCTACAGCATACCCTATATTCATAAAGACGGATATGCCTTCATAGAGGCATCGGAATGTCATGGATGCGGCGTATGTGTGTCGGAATGTCCGGGCAAAGCCATAAAACTCAATCATTTTACCGACGAGCAGATTATGGCGAAAACAGACGCGCTCTTTCAGGAGAAATGTGCCTGAGAATGGTGATAAACTGAAAAATAAGGATAAGTGGTTTGTCAGGAATTACGGAGGAAAATTATGACGGAAACATTTGAACCCAGAATCATTGCTTTTTGCTGTCAATACTGAGCGTATGCAGCCGGGGACCTGGCAGGTTCCATGCGACTCTCTTATCCGGCGGCGATAAAGGTACTTCAGGTGCCGTGTACCGGGAGGGTGGACATCATTCACCTTCTCAACGCCATCGAAGATGGCGCTGATGGTGTATATGTGGCAGGCTGCCTGGAAGGGGAGTGTCATTACAAGACAGGCAATCTTAGAACACGAAAAAAGGTTGAATACGTTAAAAAGGTTCTTGAGGAGATCGATATAGAACCGGGAAGAGTTGAAATGTACAATCTTTCTTCAGCCCAGGGGAATAGATTTGCGGAGATTGCAAATGAAATGGTGGAAAGAATTAAAGGTTTAGGACCATCGCCTGTAAAAAGCGATAAAGCGGCATGAGGAATACTCCGCTTTTTGATTCAAGCCTTAAACAATAATCATTAACCAACAACGAGGTGAACAATGATAGTTGCAGATCGTAAATCTCTTGAAGAGATATTGACAATGGTTAAAGAGCATAAAAAAATTCTCATTGTCGGGTGTAAAGGGTGCGTTACTGTCTGTAATGTCGGGGGGCTCAAGGAAGTTGAAATTCTAGCATCCTCCATTGGGATTGCCCGGAAAAAAGAAAGTCAGACCATTGAAATTGATCAAACCATCATAGAGCGACAGTGCGATAATGAATATGTGGAACAGTTGAAGGAGACGGTAAATAATTATGATGCTGTTATTTCAATGGCCTGTGGCGTCGGTCCCCAATTTTTATCAGAAGCTTACCCCGAACAAAAATTTTTCCCTGCCGTGAATACGACCTTTTATGGCGGAGCCGTCGCCCACGGTATCTGGGAAGAACGGTGTGCCGGATGCGGAACCTGTATAATCCATAATTATGACGGGTTGTGCCCCATTGCCAGATGCGCGAAAAGTCTTCTCCACGGACCCTGCGGGGGATCTTCCCAGGGTGCTTGTGAAGTGTCAAAGGAAACGGTATGCATCTGGGATGCTATTGTTGCAAAGAAGATGGAACAGGGACGTCTTGAAGATCTTTTGATCATAAAGGAACCGAAAGACTGGCGTTCAGCCAGAGACGGCGGGCCCAGACGAAGTATTAGAGAAGAATTAGCTGAGTGATTCCTTACTGGTTATAGACTCAGGATAAGGAACAGGAAATACAAAGGAGATAGCCCAATGAGCGAACTGAAATCAGAAAGTAATCTTGAAAAGATTCTGAAAGCCGGTCATTTTGCATTCACGGGAGAATGCGGCCCTCCAAAGGGCGCCAATGTGGAGCACCTTGTGAAGAAGTTCCAGTACCTCAAGGGTAATGTTGACGCGGTGAACATCACGGACAATCAGACCGCTGTTGTCAGGATGTCAAGTCTTGCAGCATCGCATCTTATGATTGATGAAGGTCTTGAACCCAACTTCCAGATGGTCTGCCGAGACCGTAACCGTCTTGCGATCACCAGCGATATTTTAGGGGCCTATGCCCTTGGTATCCGTAACATGTTATGTCTTTCCGGGGACCACCAGACTTTTGGGAATCATCCGCAGGCCAAAAATGTTCACGACATTGATTCCATGCAGCTCATCAGGCTGGCAACAATGATGCGGGATGAAGGTAAGTTCATGAGTGGCGACGACATTGATGTACCGCCAAAACTCTTTGTCGGCGCTGCGTGCAACCCTTTTGCAGATCCATTTGAATACAGAGTGCACCGTCTTGCAACAAAGATAAAGGCGGGCGCTGATTTTATACAGACCCAGTGTATTTTTAATATGGATAAGTTCAAAGAGTTCATGAAGAGGGTCGTGGATATGGGGCTTCATGAAAAGTGTTATATTCTGGCAGGCGTCACCCCCATGAAAAGTGCCGGTATGGCTAATTTTATGGCAAAGTTTGTGCCTGGAATGGATATCCCCGACTCCCTGAAACAACGGTTAAAGGGTGTGGAAAAAGAAAAACAGCCGGAAGAAGGGATTCGGTTTGCTCTAGAGCAGATTGAGGAATTCAAGGAGATGGAAGGGGTTGCCGGCGTCCATTTAATGGCCATCGAATGGGAGGAAAGGGTTCCCGAGATAGCCGAAAGAGCCGGCGTTCTGCCAAGGCCGGTTGTTTAGATTATTTCGGAAAGGGGTGTCATGGATAAAGAAAAACTCATGTTAAATGCTATTCTCAATACAGTAGATGATGGCATTTATGTCATTGCGCAGGATTATACGATCGAGTTCATGAATCAAAAAATGATCGACATGTTCGGCGATGGTGTCGGCATAAAATGCCATAAGGTTATCAATAACAGTGATTCTCTCTGTGAATGGTGCCGCAGCAGTGAAGTCTTTGAGGGTAAACGCATCTGTCATGAAATTTTTGCCCCAAAGGCTGATAAAGCATTCAAACTCACTGAAATCCCCTTTGAAAATCCGGATGGCACACTTTCAAAGTTAAGTATTTTCCGAGACATTACTCGCCGGAAACTGCGGGAAGCAAAGTTAAAGGCATCGCTTGAAGAATACAGAGCATTATTTGAGCATGTGGCTGTCGGTGTTTCTATCAGCACCAAAGAGGGAAAGTTCATTGATGCAAACCAGGCCCTCCTGGATATACTTGACTATTCAAGCAAAGAGGAGTTTCTGGAAATTGATATTATCAATGACCTGTATCTTTTTCCTGAAGACCGTCTGAGATTTCAGAAAATGATTGAAAAAGACGGGCGCGTGATTGATTTTGAAGTTCAATTCAAACGAAAAGACGGAACCCCGGTCCCCATAATGCTTACCAGTAATGCCCGTTATGATCTTGATGAGAGTGTTGTCGGTTACGAAAGCATTCATGTGGATTTGACCCAGCGATACCAGATGGAACGGAAAATAAGGGAAGCGCATGATTTTTTAAATAAGATTGTTAAGAGTGCGCCGATTTCGATCATGGCCGCCGACCTGGAAGGAAATATCATTATCTGGAACCGTGCTGCTGAAAGAACGCTGGGGTACACCGCCAATGAAGTGATCGGCAAAATGAATATCACTAAAATCTACCCGGAAGGGAAAGCCCATGAAATCATGGAAGTTATTCGCAGTGCAGATCACGGTCCTGTGGGCACGTTTCCTCATCAATCGGTTCTTTACGTTCGAAGAGACGGTAAGATAATCGACGGACATTTATCGGCTGCCATGATTTATGATGATGAAGGTAACGAAGTGTCGACAGTCGGATCATTTGTGGATCTTACGGAGCGGATTGAAATGGAGCGTGCCTTAAGTATGACCCAGGAGCAGCTTTTGCAGTCTGAAA
>JAFDJC010000326.1 GCA_019307665.1 Deltaproteobacteria bacterium
GATGCGGTTGAAAAGGTGATCGCATATGCACCTCCCTGGGTATATTCAAGGGTGACAGGAATAAAATCGCCCACAGGCGCAGAAGCGGAAGGATGGCTGATCACGGTTGGCGGAACACCGAAACAGATGCTTGCCCATAAACCTGAATTCACTTATAAGCGCCTTTTACAGGCTGCGAGAATGGCCAAGAGGATGGGTGCACAGATTATGGGGCTTGGCGCCTTTACCAAAGTTGTTGGAGACGCAGGTGTCACTGTCGCGAAAAAAGCTGATCTTCCCATCACAACCGGTAACAGCTACAGCGCTTCCGGTGCACTTTGGGCTGGTGCCGATGCAGTCCGCCGCATGGGGCTAATTAAAGTTGAAAAAGGAAAACCAATAAAAGGTAAAACCATGGTTCTCGGGGCAACCGGCGCCATCGGATCAGTTTGTTGCCGCCTTCTTGCAAAAGCATTTGATGAAGTTTATCTTGCAGGAAGAAATACGGCAAAATTATTATCTCTCGAACAATCAATTCTTGGCGAAACACCCAATGTCAAAATAAAAGTTACAACAAAACCGGATAAGTACCTTGCAGACATGGATGTTATTGTTACCGCGACTTCAGGGGCAGGGAAAAAAATCCTTGATATCACAAAAGTCAAACCCGGTTGTGTGATAACCGACGTGGCAAGGCCCCTTGATCTGTCCCCGGAAGATGTTGCGAAACGTCCTGATGTACTGGTTATCGAATCAGGAGAAATCGAGCTGCCGGGCAACCCGGAAATGAAAAGTATCGGCCTGCCTCACAAAGTCACATATGCCTGCATGGCGGAAACCATTGTGCTGGCACTCGAGGGACGCTATGAGATTTTTACAATCGGTCGGGATATCGAATGGGAAAAAGTAAGAGAAATTTACAAACTAGGCCTTAAGCACGGAATGAAGCTTGCCGCAATATCAGGTGTGAATGGAGTTTTTTCCGATGAGGATATTGCCAAGGTAAGAAGACTGGCACTTAAAGCAAGAAAAAAAGATAAAAAACCAGGAGGAAAGGCGTGAAACAGATCACAAACATCAGTCTTGGAACGGAAGACGACGACTACAAGATCGAAACAAAATTCCTTGGAAAAAAATTTTCGATACAACGTATTGGAACCGATGGAGACATAAATAAAGCCGAAGACCTGCTGCTCAAGTGGAACAAAAAAGCAGCGGCCATTTGTTTAAGCGGTTTTAAATTTCCATATACCATCGGTTCAAAAAAGATGCCAAACAAAGAAACGAGTGAACTGCTGGAGTTGTGCTCTCAACTGCAGACGCCCGTCACCACGGGTGAAACACTTCGTGGTGTCAGCCAGGAGTGGTGCATTCGTCATTTACAGTTTCAGTTTGGCAACAACTACTTTACAAATGCCAGGGTTCTTTTTTTCTCAGGCCTGACGAGTGCAACAATCGCAAAGGTCATTTCTGAATATACGGACAACCTTACATTTGCAGATCCAATTCTCCAAAATGGCGTTCCGAAATATTTAAACTCCGTCAATGAGCTTAAATTTTATGCCGACAAAGTATATGAAGCTCTAAAATGGCTTCCAGGCAAAAAACTCTCTTCCGCAGCACCGCCGATAAAGGCAATGAACGATTATCTCATGCGAAAGGCGATTAAAAAAGCAAGCGTAATCGTTGTGCCGCAATATGATTTTTTCAAGTATCTTGACCATTACACTGAAGACGACCTTGACGGAAAAATCGTCATCACTTCAACTGCTTATGATGACAGGGTCAACCTGTTAAAAGAAAAAGGGGTTGATGTGATTATCGATACAACCCCGAAAGTTTTTGATAAAGTCGTTAGTGTCAGTGTAATTGAAGCATTAATGGTTGCCGCCCTTGATATCCCCAAAGGCGATGCCATGAAGGATGACCTGCTCGAAATCATCAGCGAACAGAGAATGGATCCCAGGGTAATATTTCCTTCCGGAGAAGAAAAACGCGTCAACCGGTTTGCATATATCGTTCACCCCCTTTCCCGGGATTTCCTGAAAAAATTGAAGCCGATTGAAGCTATTTCTGAAATATCTCCGGGCGCACTCGGTACTATTGAAAAGGTAATGGCTTATTCACCTCCTTTTGTTTATTCCAAAGTTACGGGCATTAAATCACCCACCGGTGTTGAAGCCGAAGGGTGGCTGATCGCCATTTCCGAAACCCCGGAACAGATGCAAGCCCATGACCCTGAATTTACGGGAAAAAAGATACTGCAGGCAGCAAAAATCGCCAAAAAGCTCGGCGCACAGATAATGGGCATAGGAATGCTGCCGAAAGCTATGCTTGGTACGAGTCTGGATGTTGCAAAACATGCGGCCTTACCGATTACAACCGGCAACAGCTATATTGCATCAACAGCTCTTTGGGCAGCAGCAGAAACTGTTCGTCAAATGGGGTTAACAAAGCTGAAAAAAGGCAAAATTTTACGGGCAAAAACAATGGTTATCGGTGCCACCGGAGCAGTGGGAGCAATCTGTTCCAGGCTTCTCGCCACAGCTTTTGAAGAAGTCTATATGGTGAGCAGAAACATGGCAAAACTGTTAACGCTTCAGGAAACTGTTCAAAAAGAAGCGCCGGACGTAAAGATCCATGTCTCAACCAGAGCCGATACTCACATCGCTGACATGGATGTCATTGTGGCAGCAAGTTCAGGGGCCGGACAAATTCTCGATATTATGAGGGTAAAACCTGGATGCGTTATCACCGATATCACACGACCCATGATTTTTTCCAAAGAAGAAGTTGCAAAACGACCTGATGTTCTAGTAATAAGAGGGGGGGAGATACTTCTCCCAGGAGAAAATATTGAAATGAAAGATATCGGCCTCCCGCCCCAGGTTGCTTACGCCGGCCTGGCTGAAACGATCACCCTGGCCCTTGAGGGAAAGTTTGAAGTCTTTACGGTCGGCAGTGATACTGAATGGGAAAAGGTAAAGGAAATTTATAAGCTGGGATTAAAGCACGGCATGAAGCTGGCTACCATTTCCGGAGTTAATGGAGTATTTAGCGAAGAGGAGATTAACAGGGTAAAAGTGTTGGCATTAAAGGAAATAAAGAAACAATGATCAAAAAACATATTCAAAAAGTCGGCAAGTCTGCCATACGTCTCGTGGTAAACGAGATGCCGGCAAAACTGATTAACGCAAGTTACAATACATACAGTAAAATTTATAAAGG
>JAFDJC010000327.1 GCA_019307665.1 Deltaproteobacteria bacterium
TCGCACGGGAGATAAGGGACTTGACAAGGACGGCTCGCCCAAAGGCAATTTTGAGCCCGGCATCGATTTAATGGCAAAAGTAACAGTCTTCGGAGAAGGCGCTCGGGGCAGCTTGATGAAGGATATTTCCGGAAAGCTTGACCTCTTTTCAGGAAAAATGCCCCAAGTGTTTGAAACCGGAATCAAGGAGGTGATCCAGCTTCCTGAAACCAATTATTTCAAGTTTAGCAAAGCCAACGATATCCATACCCTCGGATACCCGTTGGGTCTGAACACCCCGGGCGGCGGTTTTATTTATGAGATGAAGGACAACAAAATAACACTGGGTTTTCTGGTGGGCCTCGGTTACCGGGACGCCATGCTGGATGTGCATGATCACTTCATGGAATTCAAACGTCACCCCTTTGTGGCCGACATCATCAAAAACGGCAAGGTCCTGGAACAGGGTGCCAGAACCGTTGCCACCGGTGGATATTATTCAATTCCACAGATGGCGGTCAGCGGCGGAGTTTTTGTGGGCGGCAGCGCATCCATGCAGGCGACACAAAGCCTTAAGGGTATCCATGTATCTATGAAGTCGGGCATGCTGGCGGCAGAAGCCATCATGGAAGCATTTGAAAAAAATGACTTTACCCATGACACACTCAAAGCCTATGAGACGTTGTTTGCAAAAAGCTGGGCAAACACAGAAATGTTTGAGGGACGTAATTTTTCCCAGGCCTTGTCAAAACCGGGCTTGCTTAAATTTATTCATCTCGGTGCTCAATATTTCACCAAAGGCCGTGGCATACGGGACAACATGCCGATTGAGGAGGATTACAGAACGCTAACGCGGTTAAAAGAAACTGCAGAAGCCGACGGGTCGCAACCTGACAAAAAAACCTATGACGGTGAGTTGTATGTGGACAAACTAACCGGCGTTTACCTGTCTAAAACCATGCACCGTGAGGATCAACCCAGCCACATTATCGTCCATGACGAAAACTTGTGTGTCAATGAATGTTTTCAAACATATGGCAGTCCCTGCACGAAATTCTGCCCCGCGGAAGTATATGAAATTGAAACCGATGAAAAGACATCCCAGAGAAGACTCAAACTCAATCCCTCGAATTGTCTGCACTGTAAAACCTGCGATATCAAGGACCCGTACCGCAACATCACCTGGACATGCCCGGAAGGAGGGGAAGGTCCGGGTTATACTTTACTCTAAGAGGTTTCACCAATAAGATCCCGTCCCGCTTTCAGCGGGGCGGGAGTTTCATAAAATCGTAACGCGATTTTATTTATCAACAACACCGCCGACGACCATCGATAAGCAACCCACGCTGAGCATCAAAAGATACAAAGGTATTGTAGTGATATACTTTATGTTTTTTTGTATGCTCTGCCATGAAATACCGTCAATCCATGCAAGATACTCTGTACTGATAACATCAACAAGGCTTAAGCTCTTCCAGACGATATCACCTGCCGTCATCATCGAAGAAACAGCCTGAAAGATGACCATTATCACGCCGCCGACGCATAACATCCCGCCAATCATGTAATACTTTGACATATTTAAGACCCCCTATAGGTAAATATATGTTTCGAAACATCGGTACTTCTGCTAAAAGCATGCATGTAAAGAATAGCTACGTTTCTTATCGGTCAGATGTTGAAAATACTTGAGTACGCTAATTGGATGGGATACAAGTAAAGCATGATCATGCGGCAATATAAGTTAATTATTATTTCTCTTTTTTTTATGCAGATCGTCGTTCTTTCATCTGTACGGGCAGGTGAACCTGTACGGGTTGGTGTCTATCAAAACACCCCGTTGGCGTTCGTTGAGGAAAATGGAAAAGCCAAAGGATTTTTTATCGATATTTTGGAGTATATTTCCGGCAAAGAAGGTTGGGAGGTTGAATATGTCCTCGGGTCATTTCCGGAAAGTTATACTGATCTTAAAAATGGCCGCATAGACCTTTTGGGGGTTATTGCCTATTCCGATTCGAGAGGAAAAATTTTCGATTATACCTATGAAAGCATCTTTACCGATTGGGGCCAAATGTACCTCAACAAGGAATCTGACATCGAATCAATTATTGATCTTAAAGGTAAAAAAGTAGCCGTACTTCAAAATGATATATACTTTATTAATTTAAGAAAATTAGTAAATCAATTTGGAATACAATGCAGGTTTATTGAAGCTTTTGAATATGAAGATGTTTTAAAATTGGTCGAAATTGGTCGGTGCCAGGCTGGGCTGGTTAGTCAAATTTATGGTCTTCAATTCGAAAGAGATTACGATATTTCAAAAAGCTCCATCGCTTTAAGTCCTAAAAAGCTGTACTGGGCCGCTCCAAAAGGGAAAAACAGAGATCTCTTATATGCATTAGATCAGCATATACGACAATTGAAAAACGACGATCAATCAATCTACTATCAATCCATAAATAAATGGTTTGGAATTGGATCCAAACCACTGTTTTCTAGATGGTTTAAATGGATAGCCGCCGGCACAGCGGCCCTTTTGTCATTATCTTTGGGCATTATTTTAATTTTTAGAACTCAAGTAAAATCAAAAACAAAAGAGCTCACTGAAAAAACCGAAGCGCTAACGACTGAGATTGAACATCGCAAGCAAACTGAAAAAGAGCGGGCTAAATTGGAGGCCATACTTCAAAGAGCTCAAAAAATGGAAGCTCTCGGAACCCTTGCCGGAGGTGTTGCCCACGATTTGAATAATATTTTATCCGGGATTGTAAGTTATCCCGAATTATTATTATTGGATATCCCCCAAGATAACCCCATGAGAAAACCTATTTTAACGATTAAAGAGTCCGGAGAAAAGGCAGCCACGATCGTACAGGATTTATTAACTTTGGCCCGAAGGGGGTTGCCGATAACCGCAATAGTCAATCTAAACGATATAATTGATGAATATTTAAAGAGTCCTGAATTCAAAATACTAACATCTTACAACGCATCTATTCAATTGAAGACCGAATTTGATAAAAATTTGCTAAATATAATGGGGTCTAAGGTTCATCTATCCAAAACCATTATGAATTTAATCTCTAATGCTGCCGAAGCCATGCCTTCCGGAGGCAAAATTTTCATCTCTACCGAAAATCGCTATCTTGATATGCCCATAAAAGGCTATGACGCTATAGAGGAAGGAGACTACGTTGTTCTTACAATTTCTGACTCCGGAG
>JAFDJC010000119.1 GCA_019307665.1 Deltaproteobacteria bacterium
GCGTCCTTTTCAATACCGCTTATTATGCCTTCCTTTGCATCTATATCGATTATTTTTACACGGTATAGCTGACCCGCAAACCCGCTACCGATGAATTTATCTATAACCAGGCTCACATTGCCGCGGCCTCTCCCTCCGACAGACTTGATGCGGTATTTAAGCTTAGTACCTTTTTCATACCTTTCAATGCGCATCGGCCTGTGCAGCGAATATTGTCCGGCTTTTGCCTCAAGATCTCTGCATATGCTGACAGAATATTCTTCCTTCATCACCCTGACCTGTATCAAATATTTATTTTAAAAAGACCCGAAGAGTATAGTTTTACATGAACCTCGGGTCAAGTCTTAAAATACGGGGACAGTATATCTATTTCTTTTTATGAAATAATAGTAAGACCGTCTGTATATTCATTGCAAGAAATAGATATACTGTCCCCGTATTTTCTTTCAATTGACATGAAACCACATGCATGAGATATTTTATTTTTCATGGCCTTTACGGCTCTGCGGTTAACTTTTCATAATTATGATATGTGTTTTCATCAATGACATCTAAGCTATGGAGGAGAATCATGAATCCGGAAATATTCAGGGAATACGACATAAGAGGGATTGCAGGTGAGGATACTACAGAAGACGATGTGGTGCTTATAGGAAAAGCTGTCGGAACATACCTGATCGAAAAGGGTAAAAAAAAGCTATCCGTAGGAAGAGACTGTAGAACGACTTCCCCTCTTTATTCTGATAAAATCATCGAAGGTCTTCTTTCCACAGGATGCGATGTTATTAATATCGACGTCTGCCCTACCCCTGTATTCTATTTTTCAATACAACATCTTCCAACACAAGGCGGTGTGATGGTGACGGCAAGCCACAACCCTCCTGAATACAACGGGTTCAAGCTTTGCATCGATCTTGATTCAATTCATGGAAAAGAAATTCTGGAAATTCGTGATATCATTGAAAAAGGCATATTTGCCGAGGGCGCAGGCTCACTCGCTTCTGCTGATATAATTACACCATACAAGGCTTTTGTTACTGATAACATCAATATAGAAAAACCGCTTAAGGTCGGTATAGATGCAGGCAACGGTACGGGCGGAGTCGTTGCCGTACCGATTATTAAAGATTTAAACTGTGAGGTTTTTGACCTTTACTGTGATATGGATGGCACATTTCCGAACCATGAGGCTGACCCGACCGTTGCAGAAAATATGAAAGATCTTATTTCGCTTGTAAAGGAAAAAAATCTCGACATCGGAATCGGCTATGATGGCGACTCAGACAGAATTGGAGTTGTCGATGAAAACGGTACCCTTGTGTATGGCGACCAGCTCATGATCGTATTCTCAAGAGAAATCCTCTCCAGAAAACCGGGTGCTACCTTTATTTCAGAAGTAAAATGCTCAAAAACAATGTATGACGATATTGAAAAACATGGCGGCAAAGCGATCATGTGGAAAACCGGCCATTCCCTGATAAAGAAAAAAATGAAACAGGAGAAAGCCGAGCTTGCCGCTGAGATGAGCGGTCATATCTTTTTTGCCGACCGTTACTTTGGGTATGATGATGCCATCTATGCTTCATGCAGGCTGCTTGAAATCATTGCAGCTTCCGGGAAAACCATGTCGGAACTCATTGCTGATATTCCAAAAACATTCAACACACCGGAAATCCGTGTTGAATGCCCGGATCATATAAAATTTAACGTTGTAGAGAAAGTGACAAATATATTCCGCGACAAATATGACATTATTGATATAGACGGAGTACGCGTCCTTTTTGATGACGGCTGGGGGCTTGTCCGGGCTTCCAACACCCAGCCTGCACTTGTACTGCGATTTGAGGCCATGTCTGAACAGCGGCTAGTAGAAATTCGGGAACTTGTTGAAACGACACTTAAGGAGGTTAAAGATGCCTGATATTGATGATATAAAGGAAGGAAAAAAATATTGCTGCGATATTCCCCAGGAATGTGAAGGATTTTTTCTAAAAGGATCAAATTCCATGGACTGGGGAATGAAAAACAGACTGGCAAGGATTTTTAATCCCAAAACAGGACGCACGGTTATGCTTGCCATAGATCATGGATATTTTCAGGGTCCGACAACAGGTCTTGAACGTATTGATCTAAATATCCTGCCATTGGCGCCGTATGCTGACACGCTTATGTTAACAAGAGGTATACTCAGGAGTACTGTACCGCCTGCATTTTCTCAATCTATCGTACTCAGGGTTTCCGGTGGAACCAGTATTCTTAAGGAACTCTCCAATGAAGAAATTGCTGTGGACATCGAAGATTCCATACGCCTTAACGTATGCGCAATGGCAGTGCAGGTATTTATCGGCGGCAAATATGAAAGGGAATCCATAATCAACATGACCAAAATGGTAGATATCGGAACACGTTACGGAATTCCTACTTTGGCGGTAACAGCGGTGGGTAAGGACATGGCCAGGGACGCCCGTTACTTCAGGCTTGCCACCAGGATTTGTGCAGAGCTGGGTGCCCACTATATTAAAACATATTATGTGGAGGATGGCTTTGAAACAGTAACTGCTTCCTGCCCGGTACCGATTGTCATGGCGGGCGGTAAAAAAATTCCTGAGCTTGATGCGTTAACCATGGCTTATAATGCCATACAACAGGGAGCCAGCGGAGTAGATATGGGTCGCAATATCTTTCAGGCGGATTCTCCAATTGCCATGATTCAGGCAGTGAAAGCCGTTGTCCATGATGACGAAACACCCGAAAAAGCTCTCGACCTTTACAACACGTTAAAAAATCGATGAAAGTTTCGATGTGGTATAATAATAAAGACATTAGAACTGAAGAGATTCCCAAGCCAAACCCAGGCCCAGGCGAAATGCTTGTAAAAGTGATGTCATGCGGAATATGCGGTAGCGATATCGTTGAATGGTACAGGCTTCCAAGGGCTCCCCTGGTGCTGGGACATGAAATCGGCGGCAAAGTTGTTGAAATAGGAGAGGCAGTAAATAAATTTAAATCCGGCGACAGGGTTTTTCTGGCGCCGAAAGTGCCGTGCATGACGTGCCATTACTGCCGTAATAACCATTTCCCGGTCTGCCCAAACGTTAAAGAAAGGCTGCCGGGAGGTTTTTCAGAATATGTTCTTGTTCCAAAAGCAATAGCCGAAAATGGCGCCTATCTCCTGCCTGACACAATATCATATGATCAAAGCACATTTATTGAACCTTTAGCATGCGTTATCAGAGCTCAGAAGCTTGCCGATGTAACTAAAAATCAAACACTTTTAATCATCGGCTGCGGAATATCCGGAATGCTCCAAATAAAACTGGCAAAAACAAAAAATTGCAAAATAATAGCTGTCGATATCAACAATAAAAGACTTGAGTTTGCAGAAAGAATTGGGGCGGATATTACTATCAAAGCAGTTGACAACATTGTTAAACGCATGATTGCTGAAAATGGAAAAAAAGCAGATACAATCATGTTGTGCACCTCGGCAATGTCGGCAATAGAACAAGCATGGGAATGTGTTGATAAAGGCGGCAATATCGTCTTCTTTGCGGTTCCCGGACCTGAAAAGGACGTTGTTATCCCAATTAATGATTTTTGGACAAATGAAATTAAAGTGCTCACATCTTACTTTTGCGGACCACCTGATATTGTCGAAGCTATTAATTTATTAGAGACAGGGACAATAAAAATTGATGATATGATTACACATAGATTGCCCTTAAATGATATTATAACCGGTTTTCAACTGGTTTCAGGCGCCAACGAATCGATCAAGGTTATCATCAAACCCAATGGGTAATTATAAAAATACATCGATGATCATATAACAATGATCAACAGAGAGGCTGCCATGCAGCATAAAAGCAAAAATGATTTTTTTAAAGCTCGTAAAGCTAATTTGACCGGCGGTTGGATGGTTAATGTGGCGGAAAACAAATTAACGCTTGGAGAAAAAATATATCAGATTTTTGGAGTCGATAAAAATAAATTAGATAAATCATATAATGGAATCCTACGCCTAATTCATCCGGAAGATGTCAGGCTTGTAACAGATTTTTCACAACAGGTATTAAATGCGGGCGAACCTGATTATTACAGAATAGAGCATCGTATTATTCGTCCTAATGGTGAAGTCCGTATTTTGAATGAAATACTCAAAACCGGTTTTGATGAAAACGACCAACTAAGCACGATCAACGGAACCCTGTCCGACGTTACCGAGAAACGGCTTAATGAAAAAAAACTCATAAAAAGTGAAGAGCGATACAGATCTATTTTTGAGTGTTCGCTTGCAATGCTGATCACTGTGGATAATGATCGAAAAATAACCGGTTTCAATCCCGAAGCATACAAAAAATTTGGATACACACCTGATGAGATTATCAATAAAGATATCAGTGTCCTTTATGAAAATCCTGATGATGAACTAAAAGTAAGCCAGGCGCTGACCGAGAAAGGAAAATTTTACGGAAAGGTTAAAAATATCAGGAAAAATGGAGAGGTTTTTGCTGTTCAACTTTCAGCTTCCAAGTTATATGACGGAGATGGCAATCAAATTGGGACTGTGGGGAGTTCGCTTGAACTGAAATGATTTTTCCGTTTCAGGCCTGCGCTGAAGGCACGGCTGAGAGTGTGCTTCTCTGGATGATTTCATCCTTCATTACAGGTGTAAGATCATTAAAATAAACCGAATACCCTGAAACCCTGACCACTAGGTTGGGATACAGTTCAGGATTGTTGCGCGCCCTGACGAGTTCATCAAGATCAAGAACATTTGCCTGGACCTGCATTCCTCCTCTTTTAAAATAGGTCTTAAGGAGACCGGCAAAAGCCGTCCTGCCTTTTTCCTTTTTTAATATATGGGGATCAAATTTAAGGTTGAAATTAATTCCGTTTGCTATCTTTGTAAAATCAAACCGGTTAGCCGAATTGATAAGGGCTGTGGGACCTTTTGTATCAAAACCGTTTCCAGGCGCAATGCCGGAAGAAAAGCTTTCACCCTTTCGTCTTCCATATGGAAGAGCGCCGGTGATGCCGCCAAAAAATTCATGTATAGTGTCTGAGTATATTCCCATTACATATTTTCCGCCTCTTGTGCTTACATAACCTTCTAAAGACTTTCTAAACTCATCAACAACATAAAGCGTCCACACGTCTACTTCTTCCTCATCATTGCCGTACTTCTTCAGTCCCCTCATGTAGGCCAGCCAGTCAGGATCATTAATATTCTTTTTTAATAGCCGTACCAGGCCCTGCAAAGAAATTTTCTGATCCTTGAATACGGCTTTTTCTATTGCATATAATGAATCTCCGGCCGCAACAGGTGCAACCGCTTGAATGCCGGAATAGTTATACACAGCCCCGCCGGTTGTCGTGCATTTGCCTGACTTGATGCACCCCTCATGAAGCATGCTTGTAAAGGGTGTAGGATGGTATTTCATGTTTGCGAGTTCAATCGCCTGAAGATCTCCAATCAGGTTTTTAATCTGAAATCCGAGTTGAAGTTCAAAGGCTTTTTTTACATCATCCATTGTTTTCATCAAAGATACCGGCATTGTTTTTGCGCCGCTACGAATAACTGAGTTAAATTTTCTGCCCTGATTCAATAACAGTTCGATGATAAGCGGAACATTAACCATTGCTGCATTTGTGGAGGCAAAACTTTTTCCTGGTGAAACCGGTTCAACACACCCTACTGCGGAGTAGTTTCTTGCATCCTTTATTTGATAACCGTTTTTACACATGGTCTCAATTATAACATCATCATTGTATAGAGCCGGTGTATTGCTTCCTGAGCAAAGATTGGATATGATTTTGTTAAAATATTCTTCAGGCGAGCTTGAGTGTAAACGGGCATGATAGTTAGGCTCTCTCATTCTGAGTTCATTCATAACTTCGAGAAAAATGTAGCTGAGTTCGTTTGTCGCATCATTGCCTTCTGCGTCAACGCCACCGACAGTGACGACCTGAGCATTATAAAACCCACCATGAAAATTGATGACTCTCTGTGAAAAGACCGGCACCAGTTCACACATTTTTATCGAAAAAGCCGCTATTAGTTCCTTTGCCTCTTCACGGTTCAAAATTCCTTTTTTTATAACGCTCTCATAATAAGGAAAGAGATACTGATCCATCCTGCCGAGACCAATGGAATTGTCGAGACTTTCGATCATGATGACGATATGGGTCATGTAAACGATCTGAAGTGCCTGCCGGAATGTGGTTGCGCCTTGCATAGGTACTGTTTTAAATACGCTTGCAATCTCTTCTAAATTTTTTTTTGTTTCCGGGCTGTGCTCGTTTTCCTTCATCTCTCTGGCTACGCTTTCATAACGAGAACAAAAGGCAGCGAATGCTCCGGCGCTGACCTTTATTGCTTCATAGAAGTTCCATTTATCCGAGCCATTCTCTGTTTTCTTCTGATATTCCAATACTTCTTTAATGATGCCGTCAGTCCCTATTCTTATAAGCTTTTCATGATCAGGAATAGTATGAGCAATCCCCCCGGTTTCATTCATCACATAAAAATAAGACTTTAATTGGCTCATAAATTTTCGAATTGTCTTTATGGGTGACTTATAAGCCTTTATGCCAAGAAAACGAAACAGCCAGAAGGGAAGAATTTTCAAAAGCTGCCATGTTTCCTTTCCCGATATCTGAAGCGGACTTGTCTGTCTTCTCGGAAATTTAAAAATATCCTCCATTACCGGGGTTCCGAGAAGCTCAGGCTGAATCCCACCGCCGACTCTTTTCGATGTGAAGTTTCCGACAATAAGCTCTTCCGGATAAATATTAACCGTCTTATTTTCGAGTACTTCTCTGAACGCCTCGGCTATCTGTATACAAACAGGCTTCTTTCTGTTTTTCGATTTCTTAAAGTATTTGGTCCATATGATTGCCCGCTCGGTGCAGATGCCTGGCATGAATTCCTGAACTGCGTTTTTTAATAAAGATATCCGGTCTGTCATAGAAAATATTTGATTGTCTTTTTGCAAAAGCATATAGTCCCTCCTGATCAGAATAAGAATAACCTATCAACATCTTGGATGTCAACCTGACGAAAAGAGTGTAATTGAATTCCCTTTCCCCGCTTAAAATCAATTGATGTTCAATTTTATTTTGTTTAATTTTCTTATCGCAATTTTATTTAAACCAATTTTATTTAAACCAAAACTTATCATGTTTAAAAAGAAATAACTACATCATATAAAGGAAAGTAATCGGAGGGATTATATGCCCAAATTGCAATTGGCAGCGTCCAGGTTTGGCTACAAACAATTCCCCGGTAGGGGATAAGGAATTTCAACCCGTGGTAGCAAGGCACCAAATCGTATTAAGCCCTGAACAGGACGAAAGGGCTACTACTCGCATTAGATTCCTTGTGAACCAGTTGCTTTGATAACTTCTCGCAAGGCCTTACGATCCAATGGAGGAGGCTCAACACCTTTTCTGGTCTCTAACGATATGGCATCTTCCGGACATCCAGAAGCACAAACACCACAACCAATACATCGGTCCAGATTTACTTCTGGCACTTCCTGAGCACTCATAGAAAGGGCTTCAGTGGGGCAGTTTTCGATGCAATTTTCACAAGCATTGCAAAGGGTATCATCCCATATCGGCTGGAAACCTGAATTTAAAGAAATTCCAGGCTTTGGTTGAGCGAGTGCATCTTTTAATATCATGCAATGACACTTACAACAATTACAGAGAAAATCGATATCCTGTCGATTGGCTGAGGCGTGCACAAGCCCGGCATCTTCAGAGAGTCGCAAAATTTTCAAAGCTTCATCCTTGGTAACTTGACGTCCCATTTTACGATCTATAATAAATTGAGCGCCAATTCCAAACTGCATGCAGACCTCATCCGGTTTTCCACAGTGATCATCTGGGTCAACCAATTTAGCTTCCTGACGACAGAAACAGGTGGAAACTGAGATCGGGTCATATTTTGCGATGAACTCTGTGACTTGATCATAAGTATGGATGGTATTTCCGGCTTCAATTTTTTTATCCACTGGAATAACTCTTGTGGTGGGATAAGTTACCTTGGGTGGTCCTTGAGTATTATCAACAGCATTTTTATATTCATGGATAAGTTTTGCCAGTTTTTGGTCCTTTTCCGTGTTTGTTCCTCTCATGAATTGAAATTCAAATATTCCGGGTACCAAAAGCGGTGCTCCATAAAAAGTAATATTGTCAAATGTACCGGCAGTACAAAGTCCTTTATCTGCCATACTTTCAAGAATTGCGGCTACTTCATTTTCTGCCTTATCAAGCGATTCGGCAATTGTACTTGCCGGATTAAAACCGCGTGGAATTGCACAATAGACCTCGGCTTCTTCGGCAGAAAACAACTCCTCCATCAGAGCATAAAATTCTGGAATATCCAATGCAGGATATCTTCCTTTTCGTTTAGCCAGTGTTTCATATAATGATTTATAAATTGTTGCTGTCATTTTTCACCTCCTGTCGGGGATTTATAATCATGCTTGTTAGATAATAGCCAATAATATATTCGAATTAAGACATGAATCCTTACCCATTTTTAAAAGAAGGTATTTCTATTTTAGCGGCATTAATGCATGGCTCAGCCGAATAAGACTTACGCTATTAAATATAAAACTTGTTTCAATTTAATGGATATCATTTTCATATATCAAAGAGGATTAAAAATAGAAACTGGTGTTTTTCAGTTGTGATCTAACAAAATTTGGAAAATTGATTTCTGGGGATTTTTTTCCAGCAATCCAACCCGCTGTAATAACTTATTTTTCAAGAGATATGCAAATCAGATCTCAACCAGATGCAACAATAATATCATCTGTATTCAGGGAAATAAATAATTTTTCCTGATTTTTTTTGTGCGGATTTTCTTTGTGTTTTGGTTTCCCCTTTTACAATTCTTCCAACATAGGCATAAAGTTCTTCTTTGAAATGATTCAAAATGGCGGCAGTCCGAAATTTGGGACTGAAAACGATGTTGTTAATTTTCCGTCGCCCCTT
>JAFDJC010000120.1 GCA_019307665.1 Deltaproteobacteria bacterium
TTCGGGTAACGGCAAATCTACGTTTTTAATGGTTATGAATCGCCTCTGGGAAGGCATCTTAGGCGCAAGGTTGGAGGGGCGAGTCTCGATTCTTATCGATAATACTTATCGTGATATTTACTCTGGGTCAATCGGGTTGTCCGATCTTAGGCGCAAAGTTGGAATGGTTTTTCAGACTCCCAATCCTTTACCAATGAGTATTGTGAAAAATGTCTCCTTCCCTTTAAAACTAATGGGTTGTAAAGACAAAAAAAAGATCGTTGAAAAAACAGAACAATCATTGAGACAAGCTTATCTGTGGAATGAAGTCAAGGATCGCCTGGATGATGATGCCGGATCCCTGTCTGGTGGTCAACAACAACGTCTATGCATAGCAAGGGCGCTGATTCTTGAACCCGAAGTTATTTTGCTGGATGAGCCCACTTCATCTTTGGATAAAACCGCAAGCGCGGTAATTGAAGAACTCCTGATCCAGTTAAAAAAACGATGTACAATTCTTATGGTCTCTCATTATCTTGATCAAGTAAAACGAATTGCAGACAACGTCTTTGAATTTTCTGAAGGTAAATTTATAAGGTTATAAATAAAAACAACAAGTTGTGGGATTTTATTATTGCCTAATTGGATGCCTTGTCTATATCGATAATTTTTCGTCCGCCAACATATTCGCGTGTCTTATAACTTGTAATACCCATCAATTTTTTTGTGATAGCACCCATTCTCTCAACCTGTGTTTTTACCTTGGCGATCATTTCAAAAATCGGATCATCTTTTTTCATATCCATGAGTAAAATTTCAGTAGCCCCTGAAATATACTGGAGTGGCTGATTCAGTTCATGGCAGATACTGCCCGACATTTCAAGTGCGCCTTGAAGCCTTTCCTTTTGTGTTTTGTCGTGTTCTGCCTGCTTTCTCCATGAGATGTCGGAAATCGTGATGACAGCCTGTTTTTGATAATTCGATGGGTCCTTACAGCTTAAATTTAAATTGCCTGTAAAAATAGCTTTATTTTTTTTCTGGAAAAGCGCATCACTTACTATGGGTATATCATTTTTCAGGTTTTCGATAATCAGTTTTTCAATACGGTTGTGTTCTTCAGTAGACGAAAAAAATATTTTAAAATCTTTATCCCGGTAGTTTGATTCGTTTTCAAATCCGAATATTTTACGCATGGCTTCATTGGCCCATTCAATGGTACTGTTTTTAATGAGGCAAATGCCAACCGGTGAGGCAGTTAAAATATCAGCTTGTATTTCATTGCTTTGTCTCAGGGCTTGTTCGGCACGCTTGCGTTCCTCATTTTCTTTTTCTAGCTCCAAGGTGCGTTGTTTTACAAGATCTTCAAGATGGTAACGGTATTCATTAAGCTGCTCATTGGCTTGATGAAGAGAGGACGAAAGGCTGTAAGCTCTTAATGCTGAAGTGATCGAAGTGATAAGTTTCTTGGCGTTAAACTCGGTTTTGGACTTGTAGTCATTAATGGCGTATTTGGTGATCACCTCATGTTCCGGTGCTTGCCCGGGCTGGCCTGTATTAAGAACAATTTGTACAATATTGTTTTTCAATTCTTCTCTGATATAACGGACAACTTCAAGGCCTGCATCATCTGTTTCCATCACAACATCCAGAAGAATAAAGGCGATATCATTATTGTCGCTGACAAGCTGTTTTGTTTCTTTGCCTGAATAAGCGTTCAAGAACTTCAGTTTTCGCCCTTCAAATGAAAAGTCATCCAGCACAAGCTTTGTAACCGTATGTATTTCTTCCTGGTCATCGGCAATAATAATTTTCCACTCAGGCAGGTAAAGGCTTTCCTGTTGTTCCCCGGTTGTTTGATCATCGGTCTCTTTTTTAAAAATAAGATTATTCCCGGCATCAGGAAATGAATCCTTGTTGTCCGCCATTACCTGTCTCCTGTTATCAGAAAGAGTGGCGATATGGTTTTTTATATGAAAAATAAAAAATCATGAAATGCAGTTACTATATATTTTCAGGGCGCGATGCGTTGTAAAACTACAAAGGGGACGCAAGATGCATGCCCCGAAAGGGCATATAACCCCTTCCTCTATAAACATCTATCATACAATAAAAGTAAGTGATTGGTGCCCGAATGTCAAGAAAACATTTATACTACAGAAGGCACCTGATTTTTAAATCATTAATAATTCCAAAGGTTACTGTTAAAACTTGACATAACCAGGTATTAGGAGCTATATCAGAAAGAAAAATCGATTTTTTTACTTCAACCCTTTTTTGCTTCTTGTGTATTAGTATGAATAAAAAATTAATTGTTGTACTTGTTATTTCAGCCCTCCTGGCAGTGGGATTTTTGTATGTCAGAGATATGAAGAAGAGTGGACAAGATGAAGAAAGAAAGGCCGGGGCTTTTAAAAAGCTGACCAAGATTGGAAAAAAAATGCCCAAGGCAGGTCTGATAAAGATGGGATCGGCTTTAAAAACGTATTACAGTGAGCATAACCAATATCCTGCACAGTTAATGGATCTTTATCCGAATTATATCCCTGTTAAAGAATTTATTGAAGAACTGGACTGGTATTATGAGCCCAGAGGCGAAGGTTTTTTTCTGAGCAAGACTGTGAAAAGGGGTTCTCAAAAATATGCCGCATCTATTGACCAGGAACTTATCCCCAGAGATGGAAAAACGGTTTTAATTGCATCTGTTGATGTGAAACAGCAGCCGGGAGACGATACGCAACTAGGTAGTGAGGCTTTTGATCTCAGCATATTGAAAACAGCGCAGCTGACTATATCTGAGATCACGGAAGAGGAGAAGAAGCCTGAGTTTATTATAAGGAGACCTGAGATTCTTTCGGTAACCGAGGGCGAGATAGGTACTGATATCCAATCTGAAATGGGCAAGAGGTTTTTTGTATGGAGGGATAAAAACGGGGCTTTAGGTTTTGGTAATGTTTCGTACCCGGACTCAAACAGGCTGTCAATATATGATGATGCCAGCTGGATTGATATCAAGAAGCCATTGCCCAGGGAACGAAAAAACGCAAAGGCGGGCGAAGATAAACCGGGCGAAGATAAAATGGGTAAAAAGAAGGATAGTGAAAGTATGGCATTAACATACAGCGATGACTATCTGGTTTGGAGATATAAAGATGGTAGATTAGGTCTCGGAAATATCCAATACCCCGATACTGAAAGCCCATTAATATATATGGATGGAAAATGGATGGGCATGAAGCCTAAAGATGACTTGCCAAAAACTGTATCGCCTGAAGCAGAAAAATGGGAGAAAAAAAAGAAGTATGGTGATGAAGTTCCAGAGTACAGCAATAAATATCTGGTATGGAAATTTAAGGATGGCAGGATTGGCGTCGGCAATGTCCAGTATCCTAGCACCGGGGACACGGCGATATACGTAGATGGAAAATGGGTGAACACTGAGCCTAAAAGTAAGAATATCAAGACTCCTTCACCCGAAGCCGGGGAAGCCGAGGAAACCGGAAAAAGAAAAGATAAAACTGATGCTGCCTTAAATTTTGGTGATAAGTACCTGGTATGGAAATATAAGGACGGCAGAATTGGAATGGGCAATGTTCAGTATCCGAAAGTTGATGAAATAGCACATATTTGGGTTAACGGCACCTGGCAGAAGGTAGTAAAAGGAACTATTCCGGATTCTCAGTAGAATATTGCTAAAGATCTTATGGTTAAGGACTGTCTGAAGAGGAAGAGAAAATATGTTTAGAAAAGCGAAAAGGGTTGACGGTTTCACGTTGCTGGAACTTTTAGTTGTGATGGGTATTTTAGGTGTTCTCACTTCAACCGGTATGCTTTACTTCTTTGATATGATGAGATCGGGTCGGGATACCGCTGCCCTTTCAGATGCAAACAACTTGATGACAGTGGTGAGTAGTAATTTTGTTGGTGACGAAAGTGTCAATTATGAGACGCAAAATGGACAACAGCTCGGCGTTGCTGATGCTGCGGGAGTGGCAAGAGATCCGGTATTTACATTGTCTGCAGGAGTCGTGATAGTTTTTGCAGGTGGGTTTAACAATATGAGTTTTGGAGAAAATGATAATACTCCCGGTCAGTTTAATGCCAACCTCTATCATTCAAGTGGAACACCCGGGAGGGAAGTTCAGATTATTGTTGATGAGTTGAATGAAATACAAGAATTTATTGTCTGGTAACGCTAAATATAAAAAGAAGAATAAAAAACAAATGAAAAAGATAAAAACGCTGACACTATTGATCCTGTTGTTGACTCTTGCCTTTCCGTTCAGTTCTTACGGAGAACGACTCGGGTTTGAAATTAACGCCAACACTTCTGATGTTGAAGGAAAAATTGATGTCAGAATTCCACATTATGAAACCGATCTGTTTGCCGGAGTCGGTGGTCTTTACAGTGAAGACAACTATTTCATCTCAAACGTCAATTTTTTTCTGCGCGATGAGATCTTTTCTCCAGCACTGACACTCGGCCTTGGATTTAAAGGGGTATACGGCAGAGCTGAAATTGATGATACTGATTACGATCTGGCTTCATTGAACTTCGCTCTCCTTGGCAGATACGATTTCCGCAGGGATAATTACCAGTTGCCGATTAGTGTCGAAGCAGGTTTTTCAGCCGCTACTAAACCTCTGTGTTTTAACGACACTGAGCGATACATCGATTTTTCGTGTACCGTATATGGCCATATTGTTAACAATGCAGCTGTTCTTGTCGGCGGCAGATATCTGGATATCCGATTTGACGAAGGGGCGGGTGAAGTCAAGACAAGAGACCATGCCATATTTTTCGGCTGCAAACTGTTTCTTTAATCATTGAGAACCTTTCGTACCATCCTCAGAATATGTTAAAAAAAAAGAATTTTTTAATCTTAACCATCCTGTTTCTTGTTCTAATGGCAGGATGTTTTTTTATCTTGGATTTTTACAGATATGGGAGTAGCCCTGCTTATCTTTCTGAAAAAAAGAAAGTATTTATTGTAAAAAAAGGTCAGAACACGAATTCAGTGACAATCGAACTTTTAAAACAGGGGCTTATCAGGGAACCATTCAAATTTAAACTCTTGGCAAGAATAAGAGGCCTTAATGAAAATATCAAAGCTGGAGAATACCTTCTTTCGCCCTCGATGACGCCTGCTAGTGTTATAGAAAAAATGATTAAAGGAGAAGTCCGTCTGCGCAGAATAACGGTTCCGGAAGGATTTACAATCAGGCAGATCGCATCTCTTATAAATGATGCCGGTCTGGAACAACAGGATGTTTTTAATCGTTATGCAACTGACCCTTTACTGACAAGGCAAATGAATATCGATGCCGATACATTTGAAGGCTACCTTTTTCCCGACACTTACTATTTTTCAAAAGGAATTACATCAAAGAAGATTATATCCACTATGCTCAAACGTTTTCGATCTGTTTTCAAAACGGAATTGAAAAAACGGGCACAAGACATAGGGCTTTCAGTTCACGAAATCGTGACGCTTGCCTCCATAATTGAAAAGGAGACAGGGAAGCCGTTTGAAAGGCCGATCATCTCATCCGTTTTTCACAATCGACTTAAAAAAAAGATGCGGCTGGAAAGTGACCCTACTGTGATATATGGTATAAGCGATTTTAACGGAAATATAACCAGAAAAGATCTGAAAAGACGGACACCTTATAACACTTACAGAAAAAGAGGACTCCCGCTTGGTCCTATCGCCAATCCAGGGGCCGAAGCGCTTAAGGCGGCGCTCTATCCTGAAGATACCGATTACCTCTATTTTGTTTCTAAGCGTGATTCAACTCATCAATTTTCAACCAATATCCGGGATCATAACAGGGCGGTGAGGCGATATCAGCTTTTGAGAAGATAAACAGGAATGTTTTTATGAATATCTATGATTTTTCAGATGAACAGCTTGCCGGTCAGCGCTTGATGGTCGGGTTTGATGGAACAGAACTGAACCAAGATCTCAGATTTCTCGTGGACACACTTATGGTTGGAGGTATTATTCTTTTTTCAAGGAACCTGGTTGATCCCGGGCAGATAAGAGAATTATGCTTGTCAATTCAAGAGTATGCGAAGTCATGTGGCCAGCCGCCGCTGTTTATCGCCATTGACCAGGAAGGTGGCCAGGTGGCCAGGCTGAAGGAACCGTTCACTGAATTTCCAGGCAATCCTTTCATTAAAAACGAAAAGGATGCAACGAGGTTTGCCGAAGTCACTTCTCGAGAACTTAGAAGCGTTGGCATTAACATGAACATGGCACCTGTGATGGATGTTCCGCCAAAGGAATTCAAAAGCGTTATGGATAAAAGAGTTTTTTGCAGCGATCCTGAATCGGTTTCAAAATTGGGGACAACAATAATAAGGAATATGCAGAAAAATGGGGTTATGGCAGTAGCCAAACATTTTCCGGGTATAGGCCGGACAACGCTGGATTCTCACCTTGACTTGCCGTATCTGGATACGGATTTAAGTATACTTGAAGCATTCGATTTGATGCCATTTGCGGCTGCTATTAAAGAAAATGTAACCGGTATTATGATGTCCCACATCTGTTACTCTGCCATTGATCCAAAGTGGCCGGCGGGCCTGTCTTCTGAAGTCGCTGACAAATTGTTAAGAAGGCGGATGGGGTTTCAGGGACTTGTTATTACGGATGATCTTGATATGGGTGCAATTAATAAATATTATAAAATCAGCACGTCCATACAACGGATTTTGAGTGCAGGAATCGATATCGCCCTGATTTGTCACAAAGGGCCTGATATTCAGAGCGCACATAATGAAATTCTTGATCAGATCGCCGGTTCCCGTGAAACAAAAGACAGCACAATGGAATCAATGAAAAGAATCATAAGGGCCAAAACGGCTTATTTATAGTATCGTTATGTGTTGCGGATACTACTGTTGCGGCAGCAAATTCAATTTTTCAACAGCTGAAGCTGCAGCCTCCTTTATATCAATATTCTTATCTGAATCCGCTAGTTTTTGAAGCGCTTCAATAATTTCCGGTTTGTTGATGGCAAATGTGTTGAGTGTATTAACCGCATTTAGCCGGACGTCAGGGCTGGAATCCTTTAAAAGACTCATAACAGCTTTATCTGTTCCCGATCCTTTTTCCCCGGGGCCGATTTTACCAATGGCGATGACAGCTTCTTTGCGCAGATTTTCATCACCGCCATCAAACCATTTTGTTATGACGGGCCTTGACCACTTGGCATCAGGGCCGATATTCCCGAGAGCTTTAGCAGCCTCAATTCGTATTGGATCGGTATCGTTGTCCAGGGCGTAGGTCAATGGCGCTATGGCAAATTTTGCATGCGGACCTGTTGTCACAAGCGCCTTGGCAGCTGCGATACGGATGATTGGATCAAAGTCAACCAGATGTCTTGCCAGCGCATCAAGGGCGAGTTGAGATGCCGGATCAATTTTTGCCATGGCGAGTGCCGCTTCCTGGCATACGTATGGATTTTTATCATTGTTTAAAGCATTGACAAGAGACGGCATGCCAAAGTCTGCATCCGGCCCTATAATACCGAGTGTTTTTGCCGATTCCATTCTAACAACAGCCACCTTGTCTTTTGCCACCAGATTTGCGATGGCTGGAACAGCCATTTTTGCTTCCTTGCCGACATCCCTAAGGGTAATAACCGCCGCCTCTCTGACGCCTGGGCTGAAGTAGTCTAGGCAATTGATAAGCGCAGGAATGGCATCGCCTGCGCTGGGCGGACCTATCTTTGCAACGGTTCTCGCGGCTTCAATCTGTGTAAGCGGGTAGTGTACGGACCAATTGTCGTGTTCGTTGTTTAATATCATGACAAGGGCCGGGATCGCATCCTTTGCCTTGGGCCCGATATCACCAATCTCTTTTGCGGCCTGCAGAGCCTCGCTCCAACTCTTGCTTTCAAGCCTGTTAGTAAGAATCAGGACAGGGATGAGTTCGTTTGATGAAGAACCGATTTTTTCCATGGCATTGGCTGCTTCTCTTCTGACTTCATAATTTGTATCGTCCAGTGCCCTGATAAGTGTTGGAATCGCCTCTTCAGCCTGTGGTCCTAAATCACCCAATGCTATCGCAGCCTGTTTTCTGGTGAACCAGTAATTATCTTGAAGAGCGTTCAACAGATTTGGTATGGCCTTTAATTCCGCCATCTGCTTTTTATCGTCAAAACCGTATATTTTATGCCATTGAGTGCATGATGAACATGTTATAAATAATAACATCAAAGATAAAAGTAAAAAAAACGGCCTAATATTTATGAAGGCATTTTCAAAAAAAAGATTGTTATTATAGTTGCCTTGTTTTTTATGATTGCCGTACATCGATTCGACCTCATAATTGATTACTGAATCAATAGATTTCTTAATTGCGCGCATATAATATATAATGGTCACTTGAATTGTTGCCCAAATCCTGGATAGTAAGCCATATTTGTTTTGGTCCTAACCAACCTGTATTAAGTCTAAGTGCATTTTTTAAATAAAAGGTTACATTTTCTTCAGGTTGATGACAGATGGATATGTCAAAAGACTCACACCATGGTATTTCATGAACATCAGGACCCAATTCCGGGGGGTGATAATATTCAAGCGGGTCGCCGGTTTCCATATCAAACACATCATAGGTTGTGATTGTCACTTCTCTCATGTCAAGATCGGGATCAGTTGCTGTGATTTCAAAACTGATATATTCGTCTTGACTGAAATGATAGATATAACCATCGGTAGGATAAAGTTGAGGGAATACTTCGAAATATTCACCGTTTATGTATCTGCGAAATTTTATTGATTCAATCACCGGCGGACTACCCACAGTTTCGTGGACACGCACCTGGTCATCCCTACCTGAATCGCTACTGTTGTCGCATCCATAGAATGCACAACACCATAACAGCATAAAACAGGCAAGAGCCAGGCGTCCAAAGTAAGATGTATGGATCTGCATACGCATATCAAACTTTTTCTGCTTTAAAAATTAATATCTAAACAATGTTTATAGCTGACAATGCTGTTAT
>JAFDJC010000328.1 GCA_019307665.1 Deltaproteobacteria bacterium
ATTAAGCCCTTTGACTTTGGTGTCGAAAACCTTTTCAAACTGTTCCATTGTTTTATCGATGATCAGGCGGTCTTCAAGTGTTCCTGCACCATGGATAATACCTTTAACAGGGCCATGTGAAGATCGAACATCATCAAGAATCGATTTGACTTGACGGAAATCTAGAATATCAACCGGATAGTAGAGGACGGTTGAGCCGGCCAGCCTCATTTTTTCCAGATTTTTCATGATTTCGCGATTTGCCAGGTGCGTTTTATATGATTTTTCTATTTGGATTGGAGATGCATTATTACCGCCGAATTCATTTTCAAAAATCGCTTTTTTAATTGAAGCTTCATCATACACTCCCGAAAGCCATTCAGGTTCGGGTGTTGGATGCGGAGATCGGCCCAAAAGAACAAGGGTAGGTTTTGCATGTTTTGCAAGTGCATGGGCTGCATGAGCGGTCACGCCTTTTGCACCACCGGATATAACAACAACATCTCCCGGATCGAGGTTTATTTCTCCTTGGGGATAAGGCGAAGCTTCAAGTTCTAATGTAAATCGCGATCCAGAATCCAGTCCGATTTCAACAGGAACCGAAGAATCAGGATTTAAAAGTTCGGCCACAACGGCTTTTGCGATTTCATTATTATCTTTCCAGTCCGGTGCAACATCAATGGCATGGCAGCAGACATTCTCCCATTCCAGAGACGCGGTTTTAGCAAGACCGGCGAGCCCGCCCTGCAATGGGTTGGCAATACCCAGGCCCTTAAAGCCGAAAGCGCCGTCAAGGCGTGTTATGGTGGCAAACAGGGAGTCGCCTTGTGCTGCTGAATCAAGAAGATTCTTGGCCAGATGCTTTGTCATGGCAAAGGCGTCTTTTAAGAATCTGACATCATTCTGTTCATTTCCGGAAACGATGACAAGACCCGCAGCATTTTCCAGAACTTTATCGCCTTTTACGATATGGGAAAACATGGACTTTGATACAAGATCTGCCTCGATGTTTAGCAATGCAAATTGTTCAGCAATTGCTTTTGAAAGACCGGTTTTATCGTCAGTAATAAAAATTTTTCTGTTTTCGGGGATCGACAACTTTTCTTGATGACTAATGGGATTGTTGATAATCGATACGAACCTTCTTTTAATTTTGTCCGCTAAATATTCAGGGGAAAAATTAACTGCGTCTTCTGCTAAAACATCAGGTAGTACATGAAGCTTATTATCATATATAGCTGATGATACAGTAGTATCGGAAACTGTTGCTTGTTGAGGCGCATCGGTTTTTGAAGCCCCTGAGAGGTATTCGGCCACCTGGCCGAGTGTTTTGAGACTTCCCATGATTTCAGGCGAAACAGAGGGCAGGACAGGATTTTTTTCTTCAAGTGTGGAAAGTATCTCAACCCTTTTAATGGAATCTATCCCCAGATCAGCTTCAATATCCATGTCCATGTTGAGCATTTCTATTGGATAGCCCGTAAGCTGGCTGACAACTTCCAGCATGCTGTTTTCTATTTCTTTACCGGCATAGCCTGACGTTTCAAAGACCTGGCTGGCTGGTTTAACATCGGGTTCTTCAAAAGATTTTTCTGCAATTACCTGATTAGATGGAGTAGGCGGAGCAGGCGGAATAATCCTTTCAGACATTTGCAGAGCGTCTTGAGAATATGAAGCCTGGTTATTTATATTTGCGGCGGTTTCATCAGGTCTTGGTGTATTTTCTAAGTTTTTTTGAATGATGAAATCAGGGGCTTTTTGCTCTGTTTTAAGTCCCAGGGAACCTTCGGCCAGGCTATGTATGTTATCCATCATATTCTGGATCGTGCGGCTGGCTTCAATTTGGGCTTCAAGAAACTTTTTATGTGTTTCGGCGGTCTGCATCTGGAGCGTCTGCATCGATTTCAGGCCTTCCTGAACGACCTGTAATGCATCTATAATAAAGTCTTGTTGTTGTTTTTGATTTTTATTCATGCTTTTTCGTTTTCCGGAAATTGGAGCAGATATCATACCTCTTCTGTTCTCTGTTTTCTGTTCTTTGTTTTCAGTCACCTGTCTTTTGTCTTCTGCGCTCTGTCTTCTGTAATTTACACCCGAAATTGGTATTCTCATAAGCTGTTTTTTTGTTTCATGAGCAGGATGTTCCCAGCAGCTCAAATCAACGTCATGACCCAATGATGCCAGATGACAAAGTGTTCCAGCAAGATCCGCCATTTTGGATCGTCTTCCAGAAAAACCGTCCAGGGCTATCGCCTGAAAGTCACGATTAATTAATATAGATTTTATTAGTCCAGTCAAAACCGATTTGGGACCGACTTCAACAAAAGTTTTCACACCCATTTTGAATAAATTTTCAATTTCGCTTACAAAATCGACAGGGCATAATAGGTGCTCACCCAGCAGTTTTTTTGCTTTATCAGAATCAGCAGGGTAGGGCTTGCCGGTTGTATTGGAAAATACCGGAATATCAGAAGGTAAGACGTCGATTTTCTTTAAGGTCTGGATGAAAGGTTCCTGGGCGTCCTTTACCAGATTGCTGTGAAAAGCTGCAGAAACAGGCAGGTGTACGGTCTTGATTCCCCTTTCTTTACATATTATTTCAGCCCTGGCAATGGCATGGATGGATCCCGACAAAACCCCCTGGTCCGGGCTGTTTCGGTTTGCAAGAATGACACCTGTTTTGGTTTCCTTGATCAGATGGACAAGCTCGTCAATGGGGGCTTTGACAGCCAGCATACCTCCATTATTTTGATCTTTGTTCCGGCCGGCAGCCGCCATCAAACTGCCCCGTGTAATTGAAAGGTGCAATAGAGTATCCAGATCTATCCATCCAGCAGCATAAAGGGCTGTAAGTTCACCAAAACTGTGCCCGCATGTTGCATCTGGTTTAACGCCGAATCCTTGAAGAACCTTCAACATTGAGATGCTTACGGCGCCGATGGCCGGTTGGGCAATGTCGGTTTTTCTTAAGGCTTCTTCCTGCTTTTTTTTCTCTTTTTCGGTTAGATCAGGATGCGGGTAGATAATATCGGTGAGGCGACCAAAATTTTCAAATTTTTGATTCGCTTTTTCCAAAACATTAAACGCATCCGGAAAGATGCAGACAAGGTCACGGCCCATGCCGATATACTGGCTCCCCTGGCCTGGAAAAACAAATGCAATTTTGC
>JAFDJC010000121.1 GCA_019307665.1 Deltaproteobacteria bacterium
CTGACCTGGATAAGGAGACTGTAAACTTCATACCGAACTACGATGAAACGATTGAAGAGCCCTCCGTATTTCCCGCAAAATTTCCTTGTCTTCTGGTCAATGGCTCTTCCGGCATCGCAGTGGGCATGGCAACGAATATACCGCCCCATAATCTTTCTGAAATTATCAGCGCCATTAAGGCATTAATAGATAATCCTGAACTGTCCATTGATGAACTCATGAAACTTGTTCCAGGCCCTGATTTTCCCACAGCCGGTATTATTTATGGTGCAAAAGGGATTGAGGATGCTTACAAAACAGGACGCGGCATAATCCGCATCAGGGGCAGAGCCATCGTTGAAAAAGATAAGAAGACCGATAAAGAAACCATCGTCATAACGGAATTGCCTTACCAGGTTAACAAAGCAAGGCTCATTGAAAAAACAGCCGAACTTGTCAGAAATAAATTAATAGAAGGCATAAGCTTTGTGCGCGATGAGTCGGACAAAGAAGGAATGCGTATAGCAATAGGGCTCAAAAGGGATCAGAACACTGAAGTGATCATTAACCAACTTTACAAACAAACGCAGCTTGAGAATACCTTTGGCATTATCTTCCTTGCAATTGCCAATAATAGGCCTGAAGTATTAAATTTTAAAGAGATTCTGGAATATTTCATTCTTCACCGAAAAGAGATTGTAGTTCGCAGGACAAGATATGACCTAAGAAAAGCAGAAGCCAGAGCCCATATACTTGAAGGACTAAAAATAGCGCTTGATAATCTTGATGCCGTAGTGGCATTGATAAGGAGCTCAAAATCACCCGCAGAAGCAAAAACCGGACTGATTCAGAAATTCGGTCTCACAGATATTCAGGCTCAAGCCATTCTTGAGATGCGTCTTCAGCGGCTGACCGGCCTTGAACAACAAAAAATACTCGCAGAATATGAAAGCGTTTTAAAGGATATAAAGAAACTCAAAGAAATACTTGCCAGTGAACATCTCGTCCTTGATATCATTAAGAATGAGTTGACGGAGATTAGGGAGGAATACGGAGACCAGCGCCGTACGGAAATTGAAGGAAAGACCCGGGAAATGACCATGGAAGATATGATAGCAGAAGAAGACATGGTTGTCACAATTTCCAAGCACGGATATATCAAAAGAACTCCGCTTTCACTATATCAACAACAGCGACGGGGCGGAAAAGGCAAAACAGCCATGGGCACCAAAGATGAAGATTTTGCAGAGCTTCTTTTTGTAGCATCAACACACCATAACTTTCTTTTTTTTACAAACAGAGGAAAACTTTACTGGTGCAAGGTATGGGATATTCCCCAAGCCGGACGCACAAGCCGTGGTAAGGCTGTGGTCAATCTGCTGAATTTTAATGAGAATGAAAGATTGACAACCGTTCTTGCCGTTGAATCGTTTGACCCCGGATATTATATCGTTATGGCAACAAAAAACGGAACTGTAAAAAAGACGGATCTGATGGCTTTCAGCAGGCCAAGGGCCGGAGGCATTATAGCTCTGAAGCTTGCAGAAGGTGATGAACTGATAACTGCAAAACTTACAGACGGCACCATGAATGTGTTTCTCGGATCACGCTCCGGCAAATCGATACGCTTTCATGAATCCGATATTCGGCAATCCGGTCGTACATCAATAGGCGTCAGAGGCATCTGGCTTGCTGAAAATGACAGCCTTGTGGGCATGGAAGTTCTCAGCCACGGCCAGACACTGTTTGCCGCAACTGAAAACGGCTTCGGCAAAAGGACATCCATTGATGAATATCATGTACAGAAAAGAGGCGGCAAGGGCGTGATCACAATAAAAACCGGTGAACGAAACGGCCAGGTTGTCGCTATCCTGCTAGTTGAAGAGAATGATGATCTGATGCTGATGACAGACGGAGGCAAGCTGATACGAATGCATATCGGTGGTATCTCGGTGATCAGTAGAAATACCCAGGGTGTAAAACTGATAGGACTCGAACCCGGCGAAAAGGTTACAGGAGCGGCAAGGCTTGCGGAAAAGGAAACGGAAAAGGAAACGGAATAAATGGCTGGTTTTAAAAAGTCGTTTGATGTCGAATCCCTCCGCATAGGAGTTGTGGGCGCCGGAAGCTTGGGAACAGCCCTCGCCAACCTGCTGGCGCTTAAGGGCTACAAGGTTGACCTGTGGGTATTCGAGCAGGAAGTAATAGAGCAAATAAGGTCGCTGAAGGAAAACAGGTTTTTCCTGCCTGGAGTTTCACTTTCAGAAAACCTGTTTCCCTCAAGGGATATCGACAGGGCAGTGAAAGATAAAGATCTTCTGCTGATCGTTGTGCCATCCCATTTGATGCGGGAAATTGCAAGCCGGATAGCTGACCATATTTCTGATCAAACAGTTGTCGTGTCAGCCTCAAAAGGAATAGAGAATAAAACGCACCTGACCATGTCCGGTGTTTTGAAGGAAATTCTTTTGCATATACCCGAAAACCTTTTTGCTGTTCTTTCAGGACCAAGTTTTGCTGAAGAAGTTGCACGAAACGTACCCACCCTGGTTGCAATTGCCTCAAAAAATATTGAGACGGCAAATTTTGTGCAGCATGTTTTTTCCACACCGGTTTTCAGGGCATACACAAACGATGACATGATAGGTGTTGAACTCGGAGGGGCAGTTAAAAATGTTATTGCCATCGCCTCTGGCATAGAGGATGGGTTGGGTCTAGGTTTAAATACTCGTGCCGCCCTGATCACAAGAGGATTGACCGAAATACGGCGGCTTGGCATTAAACTTGGCGCTAACTCTCAAACATTTTCAGGTCTCGCCGGTGTCGGCGACCTGATGCTGACATGCACCGGAGCGATCAGCCGTAACCATTCAATCGGAAAAAAAATAAGTGAAGGCAAAAAGCTGAAAGACATCCTCGCTGAAATGAGAATGGTGGCTGAAGGGGTTAAAACAGCAAAATCTGTTTATAATCTGTCCAAAAATTTATCCGTTGAAATGCCGATCGTTCATGAAGTTTATAATGTTCTGTATAATGACAAATCGCCTGCCGAGGCTGTTTACAATCTGATGACCCGTGATTTAAGGCATGAGCTTGACATAGAAGAAAGAAAGATTCCAAAATGAAGCTGTATCTGGAGCCGGGTGAGAAATGGGAAATAGGAAATTACAGAAGGGAGAGGGCCATCGACAAAGGCTTAGGGAAAAGTTTCTGTTATCAGGTTTGTCCGGTTTCCATGATTATGAGGTAATTGAGCTTCTCCTTACCATAGGCACGCCCAGAAAAGACTGTAAAGACAGTGCCAAGGAAGCTTTGAGTAAATTCAAAACACTCCAGGGCGTCCTGGAGGCCTCCGGTCAAGAATTGTGTGATGTCAAAGGGATAGGGCCTAAAACCCTCTTCGGCATTAAGCTGATAAAAGCTGTGGCAGACCGGTACCTTGAACAAAAAGTGATTGCCAAACATCATATCCACAATTCAGCGGAACTGTTTAACTATCTTTATGCGACAATCGGCAGCAAAACCCGTGAATGTTTTATGGTATTGTACCTTGACGCAAAAAATAGTATTATTTCAAATGAGATACTGTTCAAAGGCACACTGACAGCCAGCTCGGTTTATCCAAGAGAAGTTGTTCGTGGGGCACTTAACCAGAAAGCTGCAGCGCTAATTTTTGCGCATAACCACCCGTCGGGTGACCCTGAGCCTTCCTCTGAAGACATCGCGGTTACGCGCCGTCTCCTTTTTGCCTTGAAAATCGTCGGCATCACCGTTCATGATCATCTTGTGATCGGAAATAAGCGTTATTACAGCTTCGCGGACAAAGGCCATATCAGCAGGATGAACATGGAATATGAAAAACAGGAGTCTGCCAATGACTGATCGGAATGAAGAAGAACCGGCCTGTTTTGGAGACCTTGAGATTGTCTTTCCAAAAACCGATGACGGTCTCAGGCATTCCCCAAAGTCTTGCATACCCTGTTTTCATAAAACTGAATGCCTGAGAAAAGCAATGGCAGGAAAAGACGGCCTAAAAGTCAGGGAAGAAAATACAGACAGAGCCTATGCATCCGGTACCATAGGATTTTTTGAAAGATGGTCGAAAAAAAAAGTGATCAGGCAAAAAATTGTCAGGTATGATCATAAAGGAGGCGTAAATGAATAAACTTACAGTAAACGATATTGAAATTCAAGGAAAGCGCGTTCTCATGCGGGTTGATTTTAATGTGCCTTTGGAAGGGAAAAGGGTTGCAAGTGATAAAAGAATCAGGGCTGCGCTGCCTACCATACAGTACATCCTTGACAAGGGAGGCAGGCTGATTCTCATGAGCCATCTTGGCAGACCAAAAGGGAAAAAAATTCCGGAAATGTCCCTTAAACCGTGCGTTTCTGTTCTTGAGGAGCTCCTCGGGGAAAAGGTAGGTTTTATCAATGACTGTGTGGGCTCGACTGTTGAAACAGCTGTGGAGAAGCTTGAAAATGGCGAAGTGCTTGTCCTTGAAAATCTAAGGTATTACAAGGAAGAGACCGACAATGATCCCGACTTTGCCAAACGCCTTGCCGATATTGGTGACGTATATGTCAATGACGCTTTCGGGACAGCCCATCGTGCACACGCATCAACAGAAGGCGTGACCCACCATATCGATCAGTGTGCAGCCGGATATCTTCTTATGAAAGAGATAGAATTTCTCGGAACCGTAATGAAGAGTCCTCAAAAACCGTTTGTGGCTGTTCTTGGTGGAGCAAAGATAACCGGCAAGATCGATGTAATCGAAAATCTTTTGCCCAGTGTCGACCATCTCATCATCGGCGGCGGCATGGCCTTTACGTTCTTCAAGGCCATGGGGTTTGAAATAGGAAAGTCGCTCCTTGAAGAAGATAAAATAGGGTTGGCAAAAACCATTCTTGAAAAAGGGGCTAAAAAGATTGCTCTTCCGATCGACTGCATTGTGTCGGATTATGTAGATTTTAAATCAAAAAAAACAGGTCCGCTTCAAATTGCTGCAAGGGATGGAATCTCTGCTGATCAGATGGGCCTTGATATTGGCCCCGGATCAGTTAAAATGTTCCGCGACATCCTGAGCACGGCAAGAACCGTTGTATGGAACGGCCCAATGGGCGTTTTTGAGATTGAAGAAACAGCAAAAGGGACATACGCGATTGCAAACATTCTGGCTGAAATCACCCAAAAAGGCGCAAAAACAATAATCGGAGGCGGAGATTCAGCTTCTGCCGTAAAAAATGCCGGAGTGGCCGACAAAATTTCCCATGTATCAACAGGCGGCGGAGCTTCGCTGGAGTTCCTCGAAGGTAAGGTTTTGCCGGGAGTTGCGGCTTTAACCGACAAATAGTACATGAACAAAAAAAAACTTCCAGACAATTACAATATTATAAAAATAATCCTTTCCATTGCTGTTGGGCTCATTACCCTTGCCGCTTTACTCTATTTTTTTCACAGCAGGATATGGGATACAACCCTTTCCTTGTATAATTTTTTAAGCGACCGGGAACAGATCAAAGCCTGGATCGACAATTTTGGGAAAACCGCTCCTGTTGTTTTTATTGCTTTCCAGGTGCTTCAGGTTATTTTTGCGCCTGTTCCCGGTGAAGCTACAGGCTTTATCGGGGGATATCTTTTTGGCGCGCTTAAAGGTTTTTTCTTTTCTTCCATTGGTCTAACCATCGGGTCATGGTTGAATTTTACCATCGGCCGGTTTCTTGGCGAGCGCTATATCAGGAGACTGATCCCCACTGGCCCTCTTGAGCGTTTTGACAAGGCTTTAAAAAGGCAGGGAATTTTTGTCATTTTTATTCTGTTTATTTTTCCGGGATTTCCAAAAGATTATCTTTGCCTGTTTCTGGGACTCAGTAATATTCCCTTCAAAATCTTTATTGTTCTTGCTGTCATCGGAAGGATGCCGGGAACACTGATGCTGAGCCTTCAAGGCGCGTATGTGTATAAGGAGATGTATGGCATTTCTGCCCTTATCTTATTTGTCTCACTTCTGCTAGCCCTCGCAGCTTATCTTTTTAGGAACAAAGTATACAAATGGGCAGAAAAATCCGGATAAAAAATGGTGGTTTCCCCTCTACGTTTTTTGCTATCAAGACTATATGTATTCCGGGTGTATTCCGGGGACAGTATATACATTAAACAAGCTGCCCCCCGGTTTACCGCCTTGTGCATCCGCGGTGCATCGGTGTGCTTGTTGCTATTTTACTTTACTACGGTCGAAATTTTTTTATTTGTATATCTTTAAGAATCTTATAGTGTTTGTCGTTACCAGTTAAAATCGGCAGTCCGTAAGTAACTGCCGTAGCGCCTATCAAAGCATCCGCCAACTGAACGGAATGGCTTAAATAATTTCGTTCTACGAAAAACATGGCTTTAACTGATATCTCTTCTGAAACGTAGAGAATTTTTGAATTCCAATTATGAAGCGCCTTGCGGAGATGGTTAAGCTCCTTTTTGTTTCTCATGCCCTGGACCAGTTCCATATAGGTAACCACAGAAATAAAAAAACTCTTCGAAGTCTCAATGATCTTATATGCCTTTTCATTCCCTTTCATATACCAAATTAGGACATCCGTATCGATAACCATCTACAATCTTCCTTTTCGCAACTTTCTGATATATTTATCAATATCTTTGACAATATCGTTATCTTTCCAGATCCCAAACAATTCATTCTTTACGGTGTTCCCTTTTTTTTCCCTGTAATGAATAAGTTTAGCGCAAGGTTTGCCTCGAAAGGTAATGACGACTTCCTCACCTCTATTGACCGTATTAAGTAACTCCTTTGAATGGAACCTGAGATCTTTTGCAGTTGCTTTCATGGCACGCACCTATTGCTTGAAGTTTATATTTTGAAATGTAAACTATAAAGAATCGCAAGTCAAGAACTTTTTATTGACACACCGACACAGGATTCCGTTGACTGCCGCATAAAATAGTGGTATATTTGGCAGAATTGTAAGCTACCATTACTAAAAAAAACACATCAAGATATATCGCATAGGAGAAGTTATAACGATTTAATACTGATAATAAATAACATACTGAATTGGACAGGAGAGGCACGTGGGATTCTGGAATTATAGGGAAGAGTTGAGTAATGCTAATCGTTTGAGGCGTTCATACTATGAACTTTTAAGAGATGAACTTGATCATTTTCTTCTGCAGTATGCTCTCACAAATTCATATAAAAACTTCAGAGCAAACAATATTCAATATCCATTTGTGGAACGACGAGAACTAAAGCCCCGTGCCAGAATTCCGGATTTGGAATATAAACATCAAAATGCTTTTCTTGTAATATTTACGGAAGATACAATTCCCGATGTTCATAAAAAGTATATCCGGTTTCTTGAGGTGAACAAAACAACCAAAAAAAATCTTCTGCTTTCAAAAACACTTTCCCTTGAAAAAGAATTCGATAGAACGCAAAAGTTTCTTGAGTCGGCTCATTTTTTTAATTTCATTGGAGACCTTCTACCGGTTGACTATGCCCTGCTGATCCAGAGAGAACCGATTTCAGGCAAAAACAGGTATTCTATTTCTCATTATCACGTACGTATTGACTGGCCGATTGCTAACGCTGCCGAAGACCTGGCACGCAGGCTCCGCTATATCTCAAAGGATATTTATGAAAAGGGCGATAAATATGCCGAAGATATTCAGAAAAAGCTGTTTGAATATTACGGAATGCCCGTCATGGCAGGAGGAAGAAGAACAGCAGCGATTGTAGCAGCACAGTATTTCAGACAAATCCCATGCATAACAACTGTTTATGCGGGAAGCAGTGAATCAAGGGCGCTTTTACGCATTTCAGAAAGAGGGGTTTCAAAAGCCGTACTGGTAAAACTTTCAAAAAGGGAAATTATAAAAATCTCCGAAGAAAATAACATATCACCACAAACCTTTACCAAAAACTATGTCATAGCAGCAGAAGGCAAAAACAGAAAAGATGCACAGGCTGTCTGCATTTTTTTAGCTACCTACTGGAACACAGAACATGCAAGGCCGCCTGACGACCGTAAATTAAGGGAAATAAAACCGGACCCATATTGGATCACGGTGGATGGGCAGCATCTGCTTCCCAAGCCGGGGATATGGAGATACCCGCCTATACCTCTAAACCTTATTTACGCTTAAAACTGCAGCCTTTTAATCATGGCCGTCTCATCACAATCAGGGAATTTTATGCAAAGTATACAGTCTGCCCATATTTTCAACGGCAGCTCTGATCTATCTGTTATTTCAAACCCAAATCTTTTGAAAAAGTCAGGCCTGTACGTAAGTGTAAACACGTTCTGAATGTTAGAAGACTCTGCTTCGGAAAGCGCCGCTTCCACAAGCATTGAACCTGTTCTGTTTCCCTGGTGTTCTTCTGCCACGGCAAGAGAACGTATCTCGGCAAGATTTTCCCAGCAGAATTGAAGGGCGCAGCAGCCTGCAATACTGCCATCATCACACACAAAAACAAAAAAATCCCTCAGGTGATCGTAAAGTTTGCTCAACGGCCGAGCCAGCAATTCACCCTTTTGACTATAATTGTCAAGCAATCGGTAAATCGCTTTTACATCCTCTATACCGGCTTTTCTTATCATTTGTTATTTTCCCTGTCTAATATTCCAAGCAAATTGGCGGCGTTTTCCCCGAGAAGTTTAGCCCGATCATCTTCCGGGAGGCCCTCTTTTTCAATCTCTTGAAAATACCTTGATGGCTTAAGCAAGGGATAATCGCTCCCAAAAAGAATTTTATCTTTCCCGGCAAGCAAAAGAGCCGAACGATAGATTTTTGTATTATATAAAAAAGGAGAGGCCGCTGTATCATAATATACATTTTTTAAAGTATTTTTAACTTCCTTTTTTAAATGCATATAGAAAAAAATTCCGCCCCCCCAGTGCGCCAGAACCAAATTATTGTCAGGAAAATATTGATGCCCTACAGGTTCATTGGTATGGATAAGGATCGGCACTTCTTTTTCAAGGCACAGGGCCATCAGCGGTTCAAGGTTTTCGATGGTATCCTGATCTATTCCTGAATTGTAAAATGCCAGTTCTCCCACCCCTGAAAGGCCGGCCTCAAGACACCTTTCAACTTCATCCGCAGCACCATGCCATGATGGATCAACACAACAAAATCCTTTTAATTGTTCAGGATATTTTCCCACTGACGCAATAATATAGTCGTTATGCATCCTGGCAGTATCGGGATTCTTCCATGGAAAACCGAAAACAATAGAAATATCCACACCTTCTTCACTCATAACCGAGACAATATCATCAGCACCTGCAAGTTTTGATTTTTCGGAATTATACAAAAGCTTAAACGCCGGTTCACCTGTAAAAAATTTTTCCCGATTTTTCCGAATTGTTTCAGGAAAAATATGGGTGTGAAAATCAATGATCATCGTCTTTACCCTGTTTTATCCACGCTTAAAATTATGAGAACGCGGCATATCGCAATTTTCATACTCACAAGATCTGTCATACACGTCCTCTGGTCTAATTATAAAAAGCTTTATTGACTAATGGAATTATTCCTATAAAATAAAACATACGTCAATTGAAAACTCTATTCATTTCTTATAACATTATTATCTGATTTTTTACATTGGTTCATTTGCAAACGATCAATTTTTTTTGCGCTCAGGAGAAAACAGATGTATTTTGAAAAATCCGGTCGAGAGAATACAGACCAAACACTTGCCGCAGCATTTGCCCGTGGGAAAGCGCTCGGATTAAACGAAGTGATTGTAGCGTCGACAACAGGCGAGACAGCCTTCAGAGCTATTGAAGTCTTTAAAGGATTTACGGTGACAATCGTCACTTATCATTGTGGCTTCAGAGAGCCTTTTAAAAAGGTAATGCCTGATGAAATACAGAAAGGCCTCATTGAAAAAGGTACCCGGGTAATATCTGCAACTCATGCGCTGTCCGGGGTAGAAAGATCAATCTTTAAAAAATATTCCGGGAGCCATCCTGTCCTTCTGATAGCAGATACCTTGCGACTTTTTGGGCAAGGGGTCAAAGTGGCTGTTGAAATATCTGTGATGGCTGCAGATGCAGGTGCATTGACAGGCAATGACGTCATTTCTATCGGAGGAACCGGCAAAGGAGCGGATGCAGCACTGGTTCTGAAACCTGCCGGCCAGTCAGATTTTTTCGACATGCATATTAAGGAAATTATCTGCAAACCAGGCGTGTGGTAAAAGGAGAGACAATGGACTTGCTGGAACTGGGCTCCAAGTTGGGGCTTGATAAAAATGAATTCAAAGAACTTGTTAAATTTTTTTTAGACAGCGCAGCTTCAGATATTCAAAAAATCAGGAGTGCCTGTCAAAAAGGTGATGGAGAGACAGCGGCAGCCTCAGCACATTCGTTAAAAGGTGCCTCCGGAAATCTTGGTTTTTTAGACATACATGAACTGGCAAAAAAGGCGGAAACCGATTCCGGAAACAGTAATTTTGATGAGTGCGAAACCGTCTCTTCAATGATTGAAGAAAAGCTTGAGCAAATTAAAAAAAGTTTTTAAAGGTAGCTATGGACGTACAACAGCATCTCTCAATTCTTGCGGTGGATGACAATCCGACAAACCTGGAACTGCTCAAAATGACCCTTTCAAAGGAAGGCTACTGTGTCATTCCTGCATCAAACGGCCCATCTGCAAGAAACATTGCGGCTGAAAAAAAGCCGGACCTTATCCTTCTTGATATTAAAATGCCCGGTGAAGATGGTTTTGAAGTCATAAAAAAACTTAAAACAAACCCAAGCACTGCAGGTATTCCCGTTATATTCCTGACAGGTGTGAGTGAAATTGATGCCAAGCTTTCCGGCTTTGAGCTTGGCGCAGTCGATTATATTACCAAACCTTTCCATCCAATGGAAGTCATCGCAAGGGTAAGGCTTCACTTAAAACTTTCAATCGCAACCAACTCACTGATTGCCCAGCAAGCACGAAAATTAAGAGAAGTCTCTGAGGCTCAAACCGGGATGTTGACAACCCCGAAAATGCAGCCGGAAGCAAGGTTTGGCGTATATTATCTGACGCTCCATGAGGCTGGTGGAGACTTTTATGAAGTTCTGTCTGTTTCAGAAGGAATTTTTGGATATTTCGTAGCGGATTTTTCAGGCCACGATATAAAAACAAGCTATTTAACAGCATCTGTTAAGGCACTTTTAAAACAGAACTGCTCTCCGGTTTATCATCCGGTTGAAAGTATGAGGATGATGAATGAAGTGCTGGTGGGAATTCTTCCAGAAGGAAAATACCTGACCGCTTGTTATATCCGTTTGAACCGCAAAGCCGGACACATGACAATTATCAATGCAGGCCATCCGCCTCCAATATATATCCCGAAAAAAGGAGAGCCTCAACTGCTTGAAATGAATGGCGATGTAATCGGGATCTTTAAAGACGTATTTTTCATGCAAAAAAAGATACAAGTATCTCCAGGTGATAGGTTCTATCTTTACTCTGACGGCCTGATTGAGTCTGCAGAAAAAAAAATTGTCTGGACAAAAGGATCAGAAAATTTGATAGCGGCATGCCGGGATGCCGGTGATGTTTTGATTGAAAAAGCGCCTGAAAAAATAGCCAAACAGATGATGGGTCAAAATCATCAGGCTGAAGATGATGTCGTAGTTCTAGGATGTGAGATATAAGAGTAATCAGATGCAAGACAAAAACAAATTTGAAATATCAAAAAGCGAAAAACAGCTTTCCATTTCCTTTTCCTCTTCAATGGACAATATTGATAGAATTGATAAAGAAACCCGAAAGTTACTTGAAAAAGAATTGAGTGATTCACAAATTTTTGCAGTAAGCCTCAGTATGCGAGAAGGCCTGACCAATGCGATTAAACACGGGCACCGCTCAGATTCCGACAAAATTATACAGTACACACTTACCTCAAAAGAGGATAAGCTGATTATTGAAATTGAAGATCAGGGAGAGGGATTTGACTGGAGAAAAAATAGAAAGAAAAAACCGAATCCGGAATTAGATCATGGCCGAGGTCTGACTATTATTAGTGAATACTGCTCTGAATATAGTTATAATGAAAAAGGAAATAAGCTGAAAATGACCATTCACAAATCTGCAACAAAATAAAATGCTGCACTTCCCCGTCATGTGTTTTCCTTTGCAACATGTTTTGTCTGCCATCGTTTGACTTTGTCAAACGCATCTTCCGCAGCCACAAATAAGGTTTTCAAGTCAACCGGTTTTGTAAAATAGTCTTCAAACCCGGCATCACGACAATCTGCCAGTTCAAAGTCAGATGCAAAACCGGTAATCGCATAGGCTATCGCCATTGGATTGGCATCCCGTATCTGGCTGCAAAGCTCCAGGCCGTTCATGCCCGGCAGTTTTAAATCAAGAAACATTACAAATATCTTTTGATCATTTAATATGGCAAGTGCTTCCTCACCGCTTTCAGCACATACAACCGTATAGCCTTCTCTGTTAAGAGCTTTTTCCAGCATATCGCGAATCATTTTTTCATCGTCTACAACCAGTATTCTTTTTTCCATGGCGATTCCTGTAAAGTTCCAGATCAAAATTACGTGTTTGACAACTTATTGTTTCGGCAATGAATAAAGTTGCCGGATCAGAATATTATTTTGACTTTTTTACGGTAGGGTCATTTTTATCATATGAATTTTTTTGACGCAAGAAAAAGTTTAGCTTTTTAGCTTGACAATCATCCGCATTACGATCTATATTTTAATAAATCTGCATGCGGAATTTTCATTTTCGTTCAATGGTTCGCCTTCTCATTTCTTTGGTCGCTTATGTGGTAGTTCATCTGGTGACCCATCTGGGCGAAGAGCTGAAATTATCTTATCTTTTGTTGCTCTGCTAAACTTGTGAATAACCCTTTTTGTATTGCATGCAGTCCTTGGGATGCTTCACTTTTTTTTAATCAAGGAGGTGTAACATGGCAGCAAATACAAAACGATGGTACGCCCGGAATTATTCTGAAGTTCCTATTATGTTCGGATCCAGAGAATCAAAAAAATATTACTCAGCCAGAATGAATAATAAAAGTATAGCGGGGATGAGCTTTCAGTCAGGTCATTTTATCGAGCCGGGTACAAAGCTTCGGATAAAGCTGCTGAATAATGCGCCTGATATGACTTACAGTCCTGAAGCCTACAAAATTTACCATGCTGAAGTCAAATGGTGCAGAAAAGTGGGTAATATCGATGAATTCGACGCCTACGGAATAGGGGTCAGGTTCAATGACACTTCAACCTGTTTAAATCAATAGGTATTTGCATAGAGAAACCAGCGAGTGTTGAAACAGATACAGACTCTTTTCAGCAAAACCTATCGATTGTCAACTCATATTCAGGCAACTGTTTCTAAGCTCCACCCTACCGGCCATGAACAAAACGCATAAGAATTCTGAAATCCCCCTTCCTTATATTATTAGGAACTTTATAACCATCAGGGATTAAAAGCGTCAGGACGCGGCCACCCATCGGGTCAGAAGTATGGTTTTCCGACCTTCTGTCTTTTTCTCCAATAGGAGGACTCGGAAAATGCTTTCGCGGTTGCCGAATGCCAAGTGTTTTAGCTTCAATAAATTCGCTCAGCCGTTCTTTCCGGTTCTTTTTCGCCGCCCCAACAGGCGGCGGAGCGCCAATTACGATTTCCATTTTTTTCACATCCTTTCTGCTTTATTATATTATCGGCATAACCATCAGATTTCTTTATATTCTGTTCAACTCTTATAAAAAACCACCGGATAACAGATGACGGTTTAAGCCGGTAATAAAAGTAATTTAATTAAGTATTGCTGAGCATTGCTGCTTGACACCCCAGCAAACAGCCGGGTATTATTCTATATGGAAAAAAATATCTTTGCCGAAAAATTGAAGATCATCTCTGAAGTTACTGTTGAAGCCCTTAAGGGGCTTGCATCAAAAGGTATTGATCCTAATGCCAAAGTTTTATTGATAGAGCTGCAAAAAAGAAAAGAGATACAAAACCTATATACCGAGAAGGCAAAGAGTGCTGCCGCAAATGAAGAATTAACATCTCAGACAGAAACAGCTCTCGCAAGAAACAACCACCTCTTAAAACAGATTAATGCGCTCGATTCAGAGGCTATTGATAAAGAATCATTTTACCGACAGGCGCTCCTTACCCTTATCAGGGTGACATCCATAAAACAAAAGAGCCCGGTTTATAAACCGGTAATTGATTTAAAGATATTACTGCAGAAAGGTGCCACAGGTGACGAACTGAAGCATGCTTTGCAAAATTTAAAAACCGCTGCCCTGAACGATGATATTGATGATGCAGAGGTTCCCTCAAAACCGATATCTCTTCTGGGTCGAATTTTTAAGGGCCGTGATCCGGAAATGCCTGGAGAAGAAACGCCCTGGCAAGTTAAATACATTCAGCTACTTAAAACAGCTTACCAGGAATTTATTGATGAACTGCGACTGAATCTGCCCGAAAAAGACATTGACGCCTTTTCTGAAATCAACCTTCATATCAGGGAAAGCAACACCATAGAAGAACTGGGAGTGGTAAGGGATGAAATTTTATCTCTGATTAGAGGTTTTACAGACAATGTCAGTTCTGAACGTGAGCTGACGGCTGAATTTATAAAAGAAATTACAAAACATCTTTTTGAAGTCGAAAGGCAGATACTCCAATCAGTTGCATATATCGACGGAATTCTAAATGCTGATGGAGAATTCAATACACATCTAAAGGGACATATAGACGCGTTGAAAACAAGCTTTGATTTCAACAAAACGCTTGAAGATCTGAAAGCAGCGGTCCTTTCCAGGCTAAATACTATTAATGAAGCCATAGAAACCAAAACAAAACATGACAAGAGGTTCAAGGAAGAATCAGACAAGCATATGTCAAACATCAGGCAGGATCTTGAAAGGATGAAAAAAAATATCCTTTCAGCAAAAGAACATTCAAAACACCTTGAAGAGGAGTTGCTTAAAGATCCTTTGACAGGGGCTTTCAACCGCCGTGCCTATGACCGGTTTATCAGGCAAGAGTTTAACAGATACCTCAGATATGGCACCGTTTTTTCCGTGATTTTATTTGATGTTGACCATTTCAAACTGATTAACGATACATACGGTCATGCAGTGGGCGATAAATGCCTTTTGGAAATCATCAACAGGGTGAAACCCGTCCTTAGAGAAACCGATTTTTGGGCCAGGTACGGAGGCGAAGAATTCGTCATCCTGTTGCCGGAAACCGACAGCACCAGTGCTGCAAAAGTGGCTGAAAAGCTGAGAAGCGTTGTAGAGAACATCGAATTTCTACATAGAAAAGAAACTGTAAGAATAACCATTAGTCTTGGCGTAACTGAAGCTGTACCCGGCGATAA
>JAFDJC010000122.1 GCA_019307665.1 Deltaproteobacteria bacterium
AACTTATTTTTGATCTGAAAAACGTGAATCCTGAAGCTGATGTATCTGTGAAACTTGTTTCTGAGTCGGGAGTCGGCACAGTTGCAGCTGGCGTTGTAAAAGCACGTGCAAATACGGTTCTCATAAGCGGCAGTGATGGCGGAACCGGTGCGTCACCACTTTCATCAATCAAGCATGCCGGAGGGCCATGGGAAATAGGCTTGGCCGAAACTCAGCAGACGCTGATTCTAAACAACCTTAGAAGTATTATAAAAATACAGGTTGACGGTCAGATTAAAACCGGCCGTGATGTGATCATCGGAGCTCTTCTGGGCGCTGAAGAGTTCGGTTTTGCAACTTCAATTCTTATCACCCTTGGCTGTGTAATGATGAGAAAGTGCCATAAAAACACCTGCCCTATGGGCATTGCAACACAAGATGAAAGACTGCGTGATCTGTTCAAGGGGGCGCCCGAGCATGTAGTGAACTTTCTCCATATGGTGGCGGAGGAAGCCAGGGAGATTATGGCTGGACTTGGATTCTCCAAAATGGATGATCTTGTGGGAAGATCGGATCTTCTTGAGATGGAAGATGCGATTGATTTCTGGAAATCAAAAGGAATTGACTTCTCAAGAATATTCTACAACCCATTTGTTTATAACCCCGGGACCGACAATACAAATGTCAGCAGAAGAAAAACTGATTTTCAACCTTCGGCTGTGGATGATGTCCTTGACAGGCTGTTAATTAAAAAGGCTGAAAATGCACTTAGTTCAGGTGAGAAAGTTGAATTGGATATAAAGGTTAAAAACAGTTACCGCACGATTGGAACAATGCTTTCCGGCGAGATAGCGAAAAGATATGGGAATGCAGGCCTTAAAGAAGATACAATTACAGCAAGGTTTGACGGTTCTGCCGGCCAGAGCTTTGGTGCTTTTGGAGCAAAAGGTTTGACAATGATATTAACCGGTGAGGCAAATGATTATCTTGGAAAGGGGCTTTCAGGTGCCAAAATTATTGTAAAACCACATGATGACTGTCGTTTTAACCCTTCTGAAAATATTATTGCGGGAAACGTTCTTTTTTATGGTGCCACATCCGGTGAAGCTTATATATACGGAATGGCCGGAGAAAGATTTGCAATACGAAATAGCGGTGCAAATGTCGTAGTAGAAGGTGTCGGGGATCACGGGTGCGAATATATGACAGGCGGACGCGTTGTCGTTCTCGGTGATACCGGAATTAATTTTGCTGCTGGTATGAGTGGGGGTATTGCGTATGTTTTTGATCCTAAACAAAAATTTGACGGCAAGTGCAACCTTGAAATGGTTGATCTTGAAACTGTTACAGATACGGATGATATTAAAGAATTAAAGGAAATAATAGAACGTCATCTTGAATATACAAACAGTAAAAAAGCACAACACATTCTTGAAACCTGGGAAGAAAGCTTGCCGTGTTTTGTAAAGGTTTTCCCAATGGAATACAGGAAAGTCCTTGGAAAAATGATTATAGAAGATGAAAAAACTGAACGACAGGAGATCCAACATGGGTAGTGATACAGGTTTTCTTGACTTTAAGAGAAAGGATCAGGGGTATCGTCCGGCTGAGGAAAGGCTTAAAGACTTTCGGGAAGTCGAAAATCTTCCTGATAAGGATAATGTATATAATCAGGCAGCAAGATGTATGGATTGTGGGACTCCGTTTTGTCATGGAAAAGTGGGATGCACTTTATCAAACATCATTCCTGAATTTAATGATCTTGTTTACAGGGGTGAGTGGCAAATGGCACTTGATATACTTCTTGAAACCTGCAGTTTTCCTGAATTTACAGGAAGAATTTGCCCTGCTTTATGTGAAGCCGCATGTGTGAATGGGATCAACAACGAACCTGTTACAATCCGTCAGATAGAGCTTGCTATTATTGAAGAAGGGTTTAAAAACGGTTTAATGTGTCCCAGACCGCCTGAAAAATATTATGACAAACGTGTTGCTGTAATTGGTGCAGGGCCTTCAGGTCTTGCCGCTGCAGATTATCTGAACAGGGCCGGTTACAGAGTGACTGTATATGATGCTGCTGAAAAACCCGGTGGCCTGTTAAGATACGGTATTCCTGATTTCAAACTGGATAAAAGCATCGTTGACCGGCGTATACAACTGATGAAAGAAGAAGGAATTATATTTGAAAAAAACGTTTCTGTCGGCATTGATGTTTCTGCAAAATATTTAAGAACACGTTATGATGCGATATGTCTATCCTGCGGTGCACGAAAACCAAGAGATCTTCAGATTCCAGGGCGTAATCTTACCGGAATATTTTTTGCCATGGACTATCTGACCCAGCAGAATAAAAAAATTGGAGGCGAAAAGATACCGCCATCAACTGAAATCAATGCTTCAGGGAAATCTGTTGTTGTCATCGGCGGTGGTGATACCGGTTCTGACTGCCTGGGCACTGCACTCCGGCAAGGTGCAAAAAGTGTTATTCAGCTTGAGATCCTTCCAAAGCCACCACTTGAAAGGGCAGATGATACACCGTGGCCGATGTGGCCCAATAAGCTGAGAGAATCCCATGCCCATAAAGAGGGGGGGATAAGAAGATGGGCTGTCACAGCAACGGAATTTGCCGGTGAAAATGGCATCCTTAAAAAGCTTTTATGCACAAAAGTGCAATGGATAACTAAGGGTAAGGGGAGCTTTCCGGAAAATATTAAGGGTACTGAATTTGAACTTGATGTGGATCTGGTCTTTCTTGCAATGGGATTTGTCGGCCCCGGTAACGAAACATTGATTAAAGAATTTGATGTTGAAACCGACAGCCTGGAAAATGTGAAGGCCGATGAAAATATGATGACAGATATTAAAGGAGTTTTTGCATCAGGAGATATAAACAGTGGTCAGTCTTTAGTTGTAAAGGCTATAAATTCAGGAAAGTTAGCAGCAAAGGGAATCATTAAATTCCTTTCTGAAAAGTGAATGCCTGAATCTTGCATAAACAATCTTGAAGTGGGAGGAATATATCCTTTGAAAGATTTAAGCAAAGATTTAAACAAAGATTTAGATATAGATAAGTCCCGGTATTTTTTAAAGGATCATGTCCGATTGACAATCGATTTTCGAAAGACTGATCAAAGCATGGGACTAAATCCACCCCCAATCGAAAAACCCTGCTCTCGTGATGCAAAACTAATAGACTTGCCTTCACCTGACCAATGGAGTAAAATTAATAATATTTCATTGACTTCTGCTTTCCAAAACAGAAAAAGCCATCGTGTTTTCAGGAAACAGCCCTTGACACTTGAAGAACTTTCATTCTTACTGTGGGCGACACAGGGCATAAAACAGATAGTAAACGCCGGTACAGCTCTAAGAACAGTGCCTTCAGCAGGCGCCAGGCATTCCTTTGAAACATATCCTGTTATTCTTAATGCAGAAGGTTTGGAGCCAGGCGTCTATCGCTACTCTGCAGTTGAACATCAACTTATTCTTGAACATACTGATCCTGAACTTCAGAAAAATATTGTTGAGGCTGCTTATAGCCAATCATTTGTAGGCAGGGCACCGGTAACTTTCGTGTGGACTACCATTCCATATCGCATGGAATGGAGATATCACACGGCAGCGCATAAAGTGATAGCAATAGATGTCGGGCATGTTTGTCAGAATCTTTATCTGGCAGTAGAGGCGATTGACGCAGGCACATGTGCCATAGCTGCCTATAATCAGGAGTTGATGGACGATCTTCTGCAGGTTGACGGTGAAGATGAATTTGTCGTTTATATGGCTGTAGTAGGCAAAATATAGATTGCTCAGAAAACTGCTGCAATTTATTTTTTTTTGCTTCATGTTGCAATATGCTCAATCATGTCCTATTTTATGAGTGGATGCTACCTTGTGGTATTAATTGACGATAGCAAAAGAGAGGGCTTATGTGGGAATATACAGAAAAAGTTAAGGATCATTTTATTAATCCTAGGAATGTCGGGGTGGTTGAAAATCCTGACGGTATTGGTGAAGTAGGTTCACTGGCATGTGGAGATGCTCTTAAGCTGACTTTTAAGCTCGATGATGACAAAAAAATCAAAGATGCAAAATTTCAGACATTTGGATGCGCTAGCGCAATCGCATCGTCATCGGCACTTACGGAAATAATCAAGGGTATGACTCTGGAAGAGGCGGAAAAAGTTACAAACGACGATATTGCCAAATATCTGGGAGGGCTTCCCAAAGAGAAAATGCACTGCTCGGTTATGGGACAGGATGCACTCAATAAAGCCATAACATACTGCCGTGGAGAACCTGAAAAAAAGAAACAGGGTGAGATTGTATGTGAATGTTTCGGTATAACCGACCTTGAAATAAAAAAGGCTGTTTCAGGAAACGGGCTTTCCTCTATTGAAGATGTAACAGACTATATTAAGGCAGGTGGCGGTTGCGGAAACTGCCACGATAAAATCCTGGAAATAATCGATTCGACTAAAGCTGAGGAGGGCTCTGACAGGAAAAAACCGGCTAGAATGACAAATATTCAGAAAATAAAACTGGTTGAGGAAATTTTGGAACGGGAAATTAAGCCGGTTCTTTCAAAAGACGGTGGCGACATTGAACTTATCGATCTTGAAGGTGATAATGTTTTTGTAAAAATGCTGGGTGCCTGTGCCGGATGCCAGACATCTCAGGTTACGCTTAAAAATTTTGTTCAAACTAAAATACGCGAATTAGTATCTCCTGATCTTAATGTTAAAGAGGTTAATAAAGATGAACTCAATATATGTTGATAATAACGCCACGACTAAGGTTGATCCCAAAGCCATAGAGGCAATGCTCCCTTATCTTTCTGAATTTTATGGAAATCCTTCAAGTATGCATTCATTTGGCGGTGAAATAGGCAAAAAAATCAAAGAAGCCAGGGCAGAGGTCGCATCTCTAATTAATGCCGAACCGGATGAAATTATTTTTACCAGTTGCGGGACTGAAAGCAATAATACGGCAATTCTTTCGGGCATTCACTCCTTGCCTGCAAAAAAGCATATCATTACTACCAGGGTTGAGCACCCTGCAGTAAAAAACGTGTATGAAAATCTTGCAAGAGAAGGCTATCGAGTAACCTTTGTACCGGTTGACCGCTATGGAAGGATAAATCTTGATTATCTATACGACAACCTGACAGATGATACGGCTATTGTAAGCATTATGTGGGCAAACAATGAAACCGGTGTAATTTTTCCCATTGAAGAAATTGCCAAAGTGCTGTCTGAAAAGGATATCCTGTTTCATACCGATGCTGTGCAGGCTGTCGGTAAAATTCCTATAGATGTACAAAAGGTCAATGCCGGAATGCTTTCCATTTCGGGTCATAAAATCCATGCCCCCAAGGGAGTGGGCGCGCTTTATCTACGGAAAGGTACAAGATTTTCACCTTTTCTTATTGGAGGGCATCAGGAAAAAGGCCGCCGTGGCGGCACTGAAAACGTTGCGTCCATTATCGGCCTTGGCAAGGCAAGTTTACTGGCAATGGAGAATCTTGCCATAAAAAACAGTAAAACGGCACAACTCCGTGACAGGCTTGAATCTGAAATTCTAAAACAAGTGCCGAATTCCATGGTCAACGGTGACAAGGAAAACCGGCTTCCAGGGACCACAAACATTAGTTTTGAGTATGTAGAGGGCGAGGCTATCCTCCTGATGATGAATGAACTTGGCATATGCGCTTCATCAGGTTCTGCATGCACTTCCGGCTCTCTTGAGCCATCACATGTGTTGAGAGCAATGGGCATTCCGTATACAGCCGCTCACGGATCTATCCGGTTCAGCCTGAGTAAATATAATACTGATGAAGAGGTTGATTTTATTATTAAAAACATTCCTCCGATAATTGAAAAGCTCAGGCAATTGTCACCATTCTGGCATGAAAACAACCAGGCAGGAACTGCTCAGGCAAAGTCAGCATGAAAACACTTGAAGAGCTTGAAAAAAGACTTCTTGAACTGGATGAAGAGATAAAAGAGGTAAAGAAAAGGCTTCCGGCTCATTCTGTAAAGCCTCCTGTAATGATAGACCTTATGGATCTTGAAGACGAATACGATTCCATTATGAGACAAATTAAGGAAAAAAGATATAATGAATAAGTCAGGTATAAACAACTGTGGATTACAAAACATCCTTCCACAAGTTCCTGATCAAGTGCCTGATAAAGTATCGGATGAACCATGCTGCGGGCCTCCGGCAGGACCTCCTTCAAGCGATCTTGAAAAACCTGGATACAGGTTGATGGATTTTGTTGAGGAGTTTATAGATACTCCTGTAGGCCCTGTTCCAAAAGTAAAAACAAAACTCGATGTTAAAGACATTATTTCAACTGTTGTTGTCCGAACAGGTTATGGCCGGAACAATTACAAAGTTGCGCCGGATCTCTATGCAACAGGAAACCCGGATATGGAATCCATGGTTCTTGCTACGGCAAATTTTAAACTCAGTTTCGATCACCTTAGAAAGGAATTGAGCGGGATAAACGCCTGGATACTAGTGCTTGATACAAGGGGCATAAATGTCTGGTGTGCTGCTGGCAAAGGCACCTTTTCAACCCGGGAACTTGTAAAGAGAATTAAGGACAGCTCTCTTAAAAAAATCGTGGGTCACAAAAGGATCATCATCCCCCAACTGGGAGCAACAGGTGTATCGGCCAGGAATGTCAAAAAGCAGTCAGGCTTCAGGGTTGTATATGGTCCCATTCGCGCCAGTGACATCCCGGCCTTTTTAAAGAATAACCAGAAAGCTGATAAAGACATGAGACAGGTAACCTTTAACTTATATGAACGGTTTATCCTGACACCTGTGGAGATTCAAGTCGTTCTGAAACCTGCGTTGATCACTGCCATTGTCTTGTTTATCATTTCCGGTATAGGACCCGGTATTTTTTCCTTTTCGAGTGTCTGGGAAAGAGGTGTGATCTCTGTTCTGGCCCTTGTTACCGGTATATTATCCGGAGCATTTGTTACCCCGGTGCTGCTGCCCTATATCCCCTTCAAAGAGTTTGCCGCCAAAGGGATTATTGTCGGAAGTGTTATTGGCATACTCCTTATGCTTTTAATGCCATTTGCACTTAATGGCCTGGCAGAGTTTATGGCTATATTTCTGTTCAGCGTGACCATCAGCTCATATCTGGCCATGAATTTTACCGGGACAACACCATTTACTTCACCATCCGGTGTTGAAAAAGAGATGAAACGGTTTATTCCTGTGCAGCTGGGCGGCCTGTTATTTTCGTCGGTGCTGTGGATATACTCAGCCTTTTAGGTAAGTATGATCGGATTTTTATTATGAAAAATATCAGATATTTAGATGATGTATCAACACTGGTGCTTAACGAAGAAAAGTGCATCGGCTGCAGCCTGTGTACCGAAGTCTGCCCTCATGCGGTTTTTGAAATGAGGCAAAACAAAGCCCATATTGTTGATTTCAATGCATGCATGGAATGCGGGGCCTGTGTGAGCAACTGCCCCACTGAAGCAATATCCGTCAACCCGGGTGTCGGCTGAGCCTCCTATATTATCCAGGTCTGGATAAAGGGAAAAGAGAATGCATCCTGCGGTTCCGGCAGTGCGTGCTGCTAGCCTTTATAGTGGTTGTCATAATAACGTTCCGTTTCCATAAAAGAGATTTATGCATTAACGGGTTTAATGCGATGTTTTTAATTCCTTAATACTCTTATTTGCCGATTTAATTTGTTCAACCATTATTTTACGAGCCATACCTCGTCCCAACACATACCGGTTGTAATCAATAGCAATAACTATTTGCCCCGTGCCGGAGTTTGTAATAACCTCAACTTGGTCTCCAATCCTTAGTCCCATGTTTATAAGACGCATATTTACATTTGAACCGCCGGCATGTTCCTTAATGACAAGCTTATGGCCCGGTTTTGCAATATCGAGTGGTATCAATCTGACGTGATCCTTAAGACAATCCGAGCAGACACCATAAATTTCCATCTTGTGAAGCAGCATGTGAAATCCATATGTGTTTGCAATCTGAGCCTGCAGTAATTCAAGATGCTCATCGGTAAACTCAATAATTTTTTTGCATTTTGTGCAAATCATATGATCATGGTGTAGGCCGACATGCCGATGCTCATAACGTGTTTTTTGGTTATCAAACCGTTTTTGTTCAGCAAAACCGTATTGGACCATGAGTTTTAATGTGTCTTTCACAAAATCTGAATCCAGGATAATTCCGTTTTTGTTAAGAAGGGAGACAAGCTCATCAACCGTCATATGACTTTCAGTCACTAGAAAAGCTTCAAGTACTTGAAATCGTTTCTCGACGCTGTCTATTCCTTCCTGATTTAAAAGGTTTTTAAATTGTTTTTTTTCCTGTGCATGTATTTTTTTCATTTTTTCTATGATGCCTTTGCCTTTGCAATTTTTTGATGATACATAATACAATAAAAATTTATATAGAATATTAGAATATTAGTAAAGAGAAAGATCGGTTGCAATGAACTGAGAATTATTCATTACAATATGGTAAGACATTAAGTTAATTGATAAAAATGTATGCATGGGAATATGGCCGGAATATAAAAAGCGGTTGATTATATTTGAAGGTATACATAACAAACCGTTTTTTTGTATGGCAAAGTTATATTTTATTGCTATATTTTTTAAGCGCATCACAGCTTGTGCCACATGACTCGCATGTGCATCCGCAGTTACAATTGTCTTCACCTTTATACTTTTTTTTTTTTCTCTTGACACAATATACTGCGGCAGCGCCTACTATCAAAATCACGATTAATGTTTCCATTTGCTTTAACTCCTTTTCATAAAGGAAATCCTAATATCCCAGAAGCGAACCGGCTTGATAAAAAGCAACAGACAAGCTAAAGGCAAGCACTGTATTGAATATCATGGAAAACGCACCC
>JAFDJC010000123.1 GCA_019307665.1 Deltaproteobacteria bacterium
ACCTGGATGATCTTAACGCGGTCTCTTTTTATGACAAACCATATCTTAAGTTTGAAAGGTTGCTTGAAACTTATCATGGGTTTGCACCAAAGGGGCTAAAAAGCTTTCTTTCCGCAATCCCGGTTTGGATAAGGGAAAAGCTTTTCATGAGAAAGATGCTTAATGATGAACTGTTAAAAACAGCTTCAGGCAGTCCGAAAAAATTACTGTTCCCTGAGCATCATCTGTCTCATGCTGCAAGTGCATTTTATCCTTCTCCATTCAATGAGGCGGCAATCATTACCGTTGATGGTGTTGGAGAATGGGCCACAACAACCATCGGGCATGGTAAGGGAAACGAAATTTCAGTCCTGAGGCAACTTGATTTTCCACATTCTTTAGGTCTCCTTTATTCGGCTTTTACATATTACTGTGGGTTTAAAGTAAACAGTGGTGAGTACAAGCTGATGGGTCTTGCGCCCTATGGTATTGCCGGTTCAGAGAGAACCGAAAAACTTAAGCAGATCATTTTAAATGAACTCGTAGATATCAGGAAAGATGGTTCTATACTTCTTAACATGAAGTATTTTAATTTTGCCACAGGGCTTACCATGTGTGTTGATGACAAGTGGGAAGCTCTTTTGGGTATTCCAAAACGAGAATCTGAGAGCGATCTTTCTCAACCTTATATGGATATAGCGCTTGCCATCCAGAAAGTTACTGAGGAAATAATATTCAAACTTGCGGATACGGCAAAGGAACTCACAGGGTGTACGGACCTTGTAATGGCAGGGGGCGTTGCACTTAACTGTGTTGCAAATGGGGGGCTAATTAAAAAAAATACATTCGGCGATATATGGATCCAGCCGGCTGCAGGTGATGCAGGGGGGGCTTTGGGCGCTGCATATGCAGCATGGTATATATTGCATCAAAAAGAAAGAGAAGTGATTGCAGGCAAGGATTCCATGATGGGCGCTTACTTAGGGCCTGAATATTCTCCGGCAGACATAAAACGAATCTCAAGAAAGTATATTGCACCTTATTCGGAATATTCGGTTTTTGATCAGCTTTGTGATGATGTGGCTGAGCTGTTATCCCAAGGATACGTTGTTGGCTGGTTTCAAGGCAGGATGGAGTATGGGCCAAGAGCTCTTGGCAATCGCAGCATTCTTGGTGATCCGCGTCATTCGGAAATGCAAAAAAAATTGAACCTTAAAATAAAGTACAGGGAGGGATTCCGCCCATTTGCACCTTCTGTTCTTGAAGAGGACATATTGGATTATTTTGACCTGGACCGATCCTCTCCATATATGCTTCTTGTCGCGCCTGTTCAGAAAGAAAGATGCCATTCTCTTCCTGAGAATTATAAGCAACTTAGCATGTATGACAGGCTGTATCACCTGCGTTCAGATATCCCAGCCGTGACACATGTGGATTATTCTGCACGGATACAGAGTGTCAGCAAGAAAACCAATAAGAGATATTGGAAACTTATCAATGCATTTAAAGAAAAAACAGGCTTCGGCCTTGTGGTAAACACCAGTTTCAATGTCAGGGGGGAACCGATCGTCTGTTCGCCGGATGACGCCTACAGATGTTTTATGAGAACTGAAATGGACTATCTTGTAATGGGGGATTACTTATTTGAAAAATCGAAACAGCAGAAATGGGTAGAAAGTGACAAATGGCGGGATGAGTTTGTATTGGATTAATAAAACTTAATAATATTTCATACTTGACCACATTATTGATTTAACCTATATACTCGGAGAAAAAGAGATGTTTTATTAATCGTATTTCTCCAAAGCGAACCGATAATACTTTTTACAAGATGGGGGGGGTAAAAATGAAAAAATTTTTAATATCCATATGAATTCTCCGGAGGCCAAAGGCAGCGAATCAGCATCGCCAGGGCACTTATGGTCGATCCTGAATTTATCGTTGCTGACGAACCGGTTTCCGCACTCGACGTTTCGATTCAGGCCCAGATTCTTAATCTCCTCATGGATGCCCGTGAAAAGCGGGGCCTGACCTATATGTTCATAACTCATGATCTGTCTGTTGTCGAACATATCAGCACACGTGTCGCTGTAATGTATCTTGGAACACTTTGCGAACTTGCTTCTGCTGCAGACCTGTTCGGTTCTCCACAGCATCCATATACCCGGGCTCTTCTGACCGCCATACCGAAACTTGGCCGGGATAAGCCCGGGCATATCAGTCTTAAAGGAGAGGTCCCGACACCTGTGAATCTACCTGAAGGATGCGTATTTCACGGAAGGTGCATTCATGCTGACAAGCGTTGCAAGCAGGAAATACCGATTTTAACGCGTCTTGCTACCGGAACAAACGTTGCATGCCATGCAATCGAGGAAGGCAGGCTAAAATGAGAACAGCCATAGATTCATATCCTGTTTTTCTATTCAAGTCTCCATTTGAAAAACAGGATAATGGAAGTCAGCCGAATGTTCTTAATGAAGATGAGGCTGAACGTAACGAACCTGACGAAGAAAAATATATATTCTGCAGGCAGTGTTTCCAGGTGATTACAAATGAGACTGAAAGAATTGATGTCCATGGAGGGCATAAACACACATTTGCAAATCCCCACGGTCTTATTTTTGAGATCGGATGCTTCAGGTCAGCAACAGGATGTCTTTACACCGGCAAGCCCACCTCCGACTTCAGCTGGTTTAAAGGATTTAAATGGCAACTCGCTGCCTGTAGTAAATGTCTTGTTCAGATGGGGTGGCTTTTCGTTTCTTTGGGGAATGAAAGCTTCAATGGCTTAATTCTTGATCGCCTTATTTTCCCAGAATAACACCAGAGTAAAATCAGAGTAGCACAAAAGTAAGAGGTGTTATGCAAAGGCCTCAGGGTGTATAGGTTTAGTTCTCTTCTTTCTGATTGTCATACTGGTCATCACCAACCGTATATTTTCTCATGCATTCAACCAACCAGGTTTTTTGATAAAACGTCAGGTTGTTGAATTGGATGCCGATTCTTTTAACTATGGATGAGCTAAAGACTGTGCTCTCTTCTGTATTGATATCTGAGATGATTTTTATATTAAACTTAGACGGTTCATGAAATACTGTATCGTATCTATCGGACAAAATTGACAATTCCTGAATAGCCTGAATAGATATTTCTTTTCTCTTGTTGTCACGATATGTAAATGAAAGGCCGCCCTCACCCATTTCCTGTACACGCCCCATTATATCGGCACCTGAGCCTAACACGGCAAATACATCTTCGATAACCTTATGCCGTTGATGTTGCCTGCGCTCGGTTTTTTTTTTCACACAGATATCCTCATATCATGTCTATTCCCTTATACAACAAGAAAGATCTATTTGTCCGTTTTGCATATGCTTTCAACGGTTAATTGTGACCAACTGCTTTTTAACAAGAGAGCAAACACTTTTTATGTAACGAGATAATGTTTGAATGTCAATTGGAAAATAAATATACCGTACAGTCATATCGACCCTCTTGATTTAATAAGCAAAATAGATACCAGATTATTTTTTTAATAAAAATTATAATGAGCGATGCAATTTCTAGTACATTTAATTCCTTGACACAAATCATGATCTTTCATATTGGACTAAGTGTGCAGTCCTTGTCGGCTGATCGGTTATATACTTTTAGGTGGATTTGAAACATGGGTTTTATCAGGCAACAGGAAGAAGATCTTGCTCTTAAGCTGCTCAAATGGCAGTATCATCGGCTGAATCTCCAATTGCCGGATGATATATCACTGAAAAAGCATGCAGTAAAACTAGTAGACGATGCACATAGGATTGCCGTGGAAAAAGGACGTAATGTTTTTGGCATTATTAAAGAACTTATAAATGATCTGAAAAAAAAATGACGTTTTATTAAAAGACGATGGCTAAGATAAACAACAATATGATAAGAAGTCAATAGAATGAATAAGAAATGTTTTGTACTGCTTCTTTCACTTCTTTTTTTCTTTCCTTCCTGCAAAGGAGAAGATAAAAAACCATCCGCCTCCGAAAGTAGAAATGCCACTCATACTACATCTGCTCTTACGACAGGATCTCTTGCCGCTTATAAGGGAGGAGAAATAACTGAAACCAATTTTATTGCATGGATGGAGGCTAATCATTATCCGGAAAATAAAATTTCAGGTATTCTTGATAACAGTAGAAGAAGAAAGGGGCATTTAAGACGCATGGCGCTTGAACTCTTTACCGGCAGAGAAGCTGAAGCTGCAAAATTCGACGAATCCGAAGACTTTAAAATATTGGTAAGACATGCCAAAGAAAATTATCTGCTGAAGTACTTCAGAAAACAGTTGCGTGAAAATGCCAAATTCAAAGAAGACTCCATCAGGGCTCGAATGATATACTTTGAAGTACTCGATTACAAAATTGAGGATGGTGTTAAACAGATAAAACTCCCTGAAGAGGAAGTTGAAAAAAAATACACAGAAAAAATCAATTTTGCAAAAAATCTTATCAAAAAACTTGATGAAGGTGCTGATTTTGCCGAACTTGCAAAGGAATTCTCCGAGGATCATTCAAACCGGATCGGAGGTGATATCGGGTACATATACTACCAGATGAGAGAACAGGCTTTTGCTGACGCAGCCTTCTTGCTCAAAAAAGGAGAATACACAAAAGAACCTGTAAGAACGGAACGAGGTGTGTACGTTATTAAGGTAGAAGACATCGTAGAGGTTGACGAGAAAAATATTGAAAAGGTTATACATGATCAAAACAATGCAAAATCTTTAAAGACAAGGCTTTCTTTTTTTACGGTTATAAAATATGAGTATGACCTTGAAAAAGCGGAAGATGCTGATGCCTTTTACAAAAAACTGACCGACAGCAGCCCTGAAACCATGCTTTTCAAAGTTTTCCAAAAGGATTTTACAATCGCTGATTTCGACAGGGAGCTTTCCGAACCAGGAGATCCAGGAAGTTTAGATAAGGCTGAGTGTGATATTTTTCGGTCACAACTGCATTTAAAAGACGCCGTTCTTCTTCGCGAAGCATTTAAACGTGGCATAAACAATGAACCTGAATTTAATAAAGCATGGAAAATTATACGGCATACTGCCCTTGCAAAGAAGTATAAAAACGCTGTAATACTCGATTTCTCCAAAATAAAAATAACAGATGACGAAATAGAGATGGAACAAAAAAACATTAAAGCAATTAATGAAAAAAAAGAAGGACTAGACCGTAATGTTATTGTAAAGATCCTTACGGGAAGAAAAAGATTTGCAAAAAAACTTCAATACGAGGAAGATATCCTGACAAAGAATGAATTTACCATAATTTAGAGGCATTTCTCACTAGTTTCCTGTAACTACTGTTGTAACGCCCTGGTAGAGATAGTTGTGATTTCCTTTCCAACTCTGAATCACGTATGCAAGATAACGTTTTAATCCTGTTCTTTTGAATGTGAGATCACAGTGGGTATGAATATCAACAAACCCTGATGTAACGATACTGCCATTTGCATCGACAACCTTTGAGGCGCTGTTGCCGAGGTTCCCAATCGCAACAATTTCATCTCCCTTCACACCGACATCAGCTATATAAGGTTCCAACAAGGTTCCGTCAAAAATAATTCCTTTTTTAATAAGAATGTCAAACGTACTGTTAATTTTATGCCGATATTACAGGAACAGGCTTGCGCTATCGCGGGGAAAGATTTTATACCTACCCCTACAAATAGAAAATATCGACAAATCTTTTCGCGGAAAAAACGTGTTTAAAGTCTTGACACAATATGCAATTGGTAATAGTGGTTTAAATATCGTACTCTAATAAAATTAATTTACTAACAACGACACGCTTAAATTTAAATGATAGGCTAAAAACAAATGTCGATAATTTTTTTTTGAACTTACAAAAAAGGAGAAAAATCTAATGGCACTAGATCTGGACAAAAAACTAAAGTCTGTGAAAAAAGAAATTGAATCGCTCATTAAAAAACTGAGCAAAATTACTGATGTAATACTAAAAGAAATAAAACCTACCAAGAAAAAGACAACAAAAAAAGCACCCGCAAAAAAGAAAACTGCGGCCAAGAAAAAGACAACAAAAAAAGCACCCGCAAAAAAGAAAACCGCGGCCACGAAAAAAGTTGCTGCAAAGAAAACCGCCAAAAAGAAAGCCGGAACGGCAACTGCATCCAAAACAGTCTACACAACAATCTCAAGGTCCAAGAAAGGCGTTGATGTGACAGCGCTGATGAAAAAGACCGGTTTCAACAGAAATAAAATATACAATGCAGTAAAGGCCCTTAAGAAGCAGGGCGAAATAAAAAGTGTTGGACCCGGAGTTTATACAAAGGCATAACTATAACCTGAACAATAAGATTTAAACTTCATTCGGCATTGCAAGTGCCAAGCAATGTGCCTTTGTAATTTATATTAAACCAGTGAACCTGTTTGGATGAGACAAAACCGGTCATCCTTCCTGTTAAAAATTAGTCGCACACCCCCGGCTTTGCCGGGTGTGTGACTCCGGGACTAATTCTCTATTTTCCACACAAAAATATTTCTGGCCAACTCTTCATCCATTGCAAGTTCGGTGTTTTCAAATTTAATACAAAATGCAGGATTGGTCCTGTGAACAGTTACGACAATTCCGGGTTGCAACCCGATGGACATCAACTGGTGCAGATTTGAATGGCTGCCGGGTTTGATATAGGTTATTTTACCTTTTTCACTTGGTCGAAGCTCATTTAAGCTGACCACTATATTATCAACCACTTTCAACCTTTTCCTGCAGCATTTACCCATGGGAATAGGTTTTCCGTCCGGACACACTCCCGGATGCCCCAGGAGTGTGCAGATGGATTCTTCAACTTCGGGGGCCAGACAATGCTCAACCTTGCAGGCCACCTCCTCCATTGAAGAATTTTTAAGTTTCAAAACACTGGAGACAAGCACTTCGGCAAGACGGTGCCTGCGCATAATTGCCTCAGCAATACTTTTGCCTTGACTTGAAAACAGAATTTTATCGGAGCCGGACACGATCAGGCCTTGTTTTTCAAGTTCCAAAAGATCCTCTTCTGAGAAATCAACAACGCATCTCTTTTTAATTGCTTCAATGGAATGCATGCTGTTTTCCCCTGCCCCCCAGATCGCCTCCATGATCTCTTCCTGTTTTTCGTTCAGCATGACTACCTCCGTATATTGATATAGTGTTTCGGCCTTTTCTAAGTAAATGTGATCCCTAAAGTAATGCATGTGTGATTGACAATACTTCCTATAATTAACGAATATACTAATACTGTACCCAATATGGCAATTGCCGCCCTGCTTCCATGCTCTTTAAAAAGAATTATAATAGCATTTATGCAGGGTGAAAGAAAAGTCATAACAAGAAGATTTACAACTAGCTGAAGATTAGTATAAATGCCGCTTAAGTGCGCAATTTCGGTAGCGCCATTCTCCCTTCGGATTATGGTTTTAATGAATACCTGCACACTTTTTTCAGGAAGCCCCATCAATCCGCTGATGATCGGTTCCGATATTCGTTCAAATATAGTAAGCCCACCCATTCTTTCGAAAAGAAAAACAAAAAAAGAAGCAATGATAAATACAGGGATTGCCTCTTTCATAAAAAAATATGTTTTTTTTGCAGACATATTTATAATCTGCCATAGTTTTGGCAGACGCATGGGAGGAATTTCCAGAAAAAGCGGCGTACGAGAACCAGGCAGGATTTTATTTGCCAAATAACCGGCAATTAGTGTTTGTGAAAATATAATTCCGAAAACAGCTATTGTTGCCGATATCGGCATTTTGTCCAGAATAATAAACATGACCGCCAGAAGCGGCGCACAGGGCATACCCAAAAGAAGAAGAAATGTCGCAATAATTTTTTCTTTTTTAGTGTCCAGCATCCGTGTAGTGAGAATTGCCATGGTAACGCATGAAAACCCCATTACAAGCGGTATCACTCCTTTTCCGTTTAATCCCATTTTTTGAAAAACCTTATCCAACAGTACTGATAACCTTGGGAGATACCCGGAATCTTCTAGTACGCCGAACGCAATGAAAAAACAAAAAAGCACAGGCAATACAAGTCCAAGGGCAAGGAATACACCTGTCGGTAGTATTCCAAAATCCGGATCAATGATCATATCCCGTATAAAAACACTTGGAATCGGCTTCACAAGCTTTTCAGTCAAAGGCATCAAAAAACCCTCAAATAAAGTCGAGCTAATTGTATCAACGACAAATGTAGCGCCAAATGACCCCATAAACAGATACATTGCCCACAATATGGCAATTGCAATGGGAATCCCTGTGGAAAGCTGCGTGCACCAATCACCGAATTTAACAATAAACGGATTTTTTATAGGAGGTTCAACGGTCTGTATCTCATTAACAATCTGTCCTGCTTTATTGTTATAAATATTTGTTAACAGAATGTTGCAGTCAACTGATTCCTCTTTTCGATACTCATCAACCAGTTCCTTCAGCTGGGCGAGCATTCCATGTCCATATGTTTTTTTGATATATTGTTCAATATCCTTGTCCCGGACAAGAAGCAGAAGGCCTAAAGCGCGCGGAGAAATATAATCCGAATTCAACAGTTTTGAAACAATCCCGAGAAATTGTTCTATCCAGTCAGGATACTCCACCAATTTTTTAAGTGTTTTCATATTATTTGAAAGGCCCTGGATCAAGTTCGTGACACCGATCCCGTCCCTTGCCACAGTTGGATATACGCCGATACCCATTTTTCCCGATAGCTTATCAATATCGATCTCGATTCCACGGGAAGGCGCTTCGTCTATCATGTTAATATCAAGCACCATTGGCAACCCATACTCTGCATACTGAAGGGCAATGGCTATTGAGCGTTTCATTTTTTTTGCATCTGCCATTAAAATGATGCCCCTGAT
>JAFDJC010000124.1 GCA_019307665.1 Deltaproteobacteria bacterium
AATTTAATTTGTAAATCTTAGAGTCATTAAAATTTTTTTGTTAAAATTTTTCTTGACAAATTATTTCGTTTGCGTATTATACGTCTAAATATATTACGGAGACATATTTTATGGATAAAGACAAAACTTCCGAATGTTTCAATGTTTTAAATTTTAGTGACCCTGCGGACTGCCCGTACTACATGATATCCAGGGCCACCCTTTCTGTTACATCCGTACTGAAAAAAGAGTTCAACGATGCCGACATTGAGGGCGTAAAACCCGCTTATTTGGGGGTACTCATGTCTCTCTGGCAGGAAGACGGCTTAAAAGTCGTCGAACTCGGTCATAAAGTCAGACTCGAGCCATCGAGCATGACCGGACTTATCGACAGGATGGAACGCGACAACCTTTTATGCAGAGCGCCCGATATGGATGACCGGAGAATTCATCGAATATTTTTAACAGATCATGGACGCAGTATTAAAAAGCCTGTGCTTAATGCCCTGAACAACACCTTCTCCGGACTTTTTGATGGCATCAATGAAAAAGAATTTGTTCAAACAATGACATTTTTAAAAAAGATTCTCACTAATGCGGAAAACAGGAGAAAAGAATGAAAGAAAAAAACAGTCAATTGATCGGTTTTACCTGCGCATATACACCGATGGCACTTATCGATGCAGCAGGTTTTACACCCTACCGTATTCTGCCGACAGGTGAATGGCCGGACCAGGCAGGCCGTTTGCTGCACGACAATCTTTGCCCGCACATTAAGCGTGTGCTTGACAGGGCCCTTGATAATGACCTGCCGGATCTTTTCGGAATGGTATTTATCAACAGTTGTGATGCCATGAGACGACTTGCCGATGCATGGAAAAGCATCAGGCCTGGTGACAATGTTATTCTGATGGATCTTCCTGCCACGGCTGAAAAAATCGATGTGTCATTTTATGCAGGTGAAATCTCACGGTTTTGGGATACGCTGAACACATGGCGGGGAGCCAAAGTAGGACCGGAACAGATCAGTGAAAGTATAATTAAATATAATCATCTCGCTCTTCTCTTAAAAGATACGGAAGAAAAGATACGACAGGGCAATTTGCCTGGGGGAAGCCCACGAATGCAGGAGATCTATAATCGCGCTTCCACAGAGTCGGCCGACCGTACAATCGCCTACCTCAAGGATATCGAAGAGCAGGACTATGATCCGGCAGACAAGGCTACTGACGGTGTTCCGGTATTTATTTTCGGCAACATGCTTCCTGACCCTGATGTATATACTCTCTTTGAGGATAGCGGCGTACATGTCGCGGGAAATGACTTCTGTACCGGGTCACGACTGTTCAGTTCCGTTGAAGTAGACGAAGAACAGGATATCTTTCTAAACATTTCTCATCGGATCTTGTCCCATCCCCCTTGTGCAAGAACTTTCAAACCATCCTCCCCAGCATGGATTGCAGAGGATGTTTTAGCAAAGGCGAAAGCATGTGATGCAAAGGGTGTGATCGGGCATATTATGAAATTCTGCGACCCTTATCTTGCCAGGATACCAATGATTCGCAAAGCTTTACAAAAAGAAGGCATCCCCATGCTAATTATTGAAGGAGACTGTACAACACGTTCAATCGGCCAGCAAAAAACAAGAATAGAAGCATTCATTGAAATGTTAAGGTGAAATGTTGAGGTGATAAAATGATGAAAAAATATTTTGACGATCTTGTATCAGGTATTGAAACAACACTCAGGGAAAATCCTGAAGCAAAAAGTGCGAGAAAAATCTATGCGCGCGAAATTGCAAAACTTGGAAGCAGACTTTATTCAGGTGAAGAGAGGATTGCGTGGTGCGGGGTCACAGCACCTTTTGACTTACTTTCATGTCTTGGCGTAACTTCATGTTTTGTGGAATTTATTGGCGCCATGCTGGCATCGACGGGCATGATCGGTGAGTTTCTTGAAGAGGCGGAACATGAAGGCTACGCAGGTGACACATGCGGTTACCACAGAGCTGTCATTGGCGCCATGAAAAAAGACTTAATGCCCGAGCCGGATTTTCTGATTGCCACCAATGTGCCGTGTACCGGCGGCCTTGCCGTGATGGAAACTATTGCGGATCATTTCAAAAAAGATCTTTTTGCTCTTCACATTCCCCAGGAACAGACAGATAAAAACGTTCGGTATCTGGCCGACCAGCTTAAAGAGATGGTCGCATTTGTTTCAAGCCATACCGGTCAGAATCTTGATGATGAAAAACTTCGTAACGCTATCCTTAACACAAACAAAGCCAGGGCCTTTATCGAAGAGGCCTACAAGCTTGCCATGAATGTTCCGTCCCCTGCAAACGGGCGCGTTCTGGGCAACTACGGCATAGTGATTGCCCTGCTCCTTGGTACAAAAGCCGGTGTTGAAGTTGCAAAAGCATTACGGGATGATTTTGCCGCAAAGGTTGAACGTAATGAATCCGGGGTCTCCGGTGAACGTATTCGCCTCATGTGGATACAAAACAGGATACAGTTTAAAAATCCTTTGATTAATCTTCTCGAAAACGAATACGGGGCTGCGGTTATATCAGATGAATTGAATTCCATTACATGGGATCCCATAAACCCTGATGATCCTTATACCGGCCTTGCCATAAGGTCCATATCGATTCCATTTAACGGCAGTGTAGATCGCAGAATAAACCACCTTAAAAAACTGGCCAAAGAATATAAAATTGATGGCGCTATTAACCCTTGCCACTGGGGATGCCGTCAGGGAACCGGCGCGAGAGGACTTATTACTGATGGCCTTAAAGAAGTAGGGGTTCCTGTTTTAAATCTTGAGACCGACTGCGTTGATTCAAGAAATTTTTCTGAGGGACAATTAAGAACCCGCCTCGAGGCTTTTACTGAAATGTTAGAAAATCGCCCCTCTCCATGGGTATAATTTGGGGCACAATTTGGAACGCAATTATCGGAGGAAATTAAATGTATTATCTGGGAATAGATATAGGAAGTCTTTCATGTGATGCGGTCATTATCGATGACAATGAAAAAATACTCGCAGCCACTGTTATTCCAACCGGTGCCAAAAACCGGGAAGCGATCAGCCGTTCAACCAGAGAAGTGATCAACCAGGCAGGCATCATGGAAGATGACATCAAGAGTACCATATCCACCGGGTACGGCAGGGATCGCGTTGAAAAGCGAACCGGTGCCGTTACTGAAATAACCTGTCACGCACGCGGAATACAGGCACATAATCCTGACACAAGGCTTCTGATAGACATCGGCGGCCAGGACAGCAAGTCAATTCTTCTGAATGCAGAGGGCAGAGTTGTCGACTTTGCCATGAACGACAAATGTGCGGCAGGGACCGGAAGATTCCTTGAAGCAATGGCACGCGCTTTACAGGTCGATATCGATGAATTGGGCGAATTGGATCATGGCGCAAAGGACAATCTTACTCTGAGCAGCATGTGTACGGTTTTTGCCGAAAGCGAAGTTGTCTCGCTGATTGCCGATGGTGTGAATGTAAATGAAATCGTAAACGGACTTAACCGATCTATAGCTTCACGGACTCATTCGCTTGTCAAACGCATCTATCCTGAAAAAAACGGCCTGGCCATTGCCATGTCAGGAGGTGTGGCCCGTAACGGAGGTGTGATAAGGGCACTGAATGCCACCATGGGCTGCAGCATTTTTATCCCGGAAAATCCGGATACAATCGGAGCTTTGGGCGCTGCGATTATCGCACGGGAACGTTCATAAAAAAGCCCGGCCCTTTGGGTCGGGCTTTTTTCTTGAAAATCATCCTGCTTTTTTTAAAGGGCTTGTGCCCATTTCTTTTATTCTCTCTTCCATGCTGTTTGTAATTGAAGAAAATTCAGGCCCCATATTTGATGCAAGCGATTCAAAACAGAGCCTTTCCGATTCAATCCCGGTTTCAGCCAGCATTCGTTTTACATCATTTACACGCCATTCGGCAAATATATTTCCTGTCTCCGACTTGCAGTTCCCCTTGTGGCATGAAATAATAAGAACTCCGTCCGCCCCTTCATTAAATGACGTAAGGATACAATTGACATCTACCTTGCCCGCACATGGAACTGTTATAATTCGAAGCCCTTCCGGCAGTTTCAGATTAAACAATTCTGCCATTCGGCCTGCCTCAACTGCTGAATTACGGCAACAAAATGCCACAATTAACGGTGCATCAGAAGATACTTCCCCGCAACATTCCACAATTTTTCCGGATATTTCTTCATCCTCAAAACTATTGACTTGAATCGCATCCTGAGGGCACTCGGCAGCACAGGTACCACACGCCTGGCAGGCAACAGGAGATATTACGGCCTTGTCATCCCAATAAATCGCTCCATGTGGGCAACACCTGTAACAAGTTAGACATATGGCGCATTTCTCCCTGTCTACCACTGCGATTTCAGTAGGAATAATTTTTTTGCCGTCCCCGAGAAGATGTTTAAGCTCCAGAATGACGTTACCCATATCCGTCAATGATGCGTGAAGGCCCAATGTATCACGTGCCGGGCCGACCACGAAAACTCCTTCCCTGTTGGAATTGACGGGGAACCTGTGTACGTTATCCTTTTGTAAAAATCCGAACGGCCCGAGATCAATTCTTAAAAGTTCCGCCAGTTCTTTATTTATCCTGTCCGCGCAGATTGCCTCCTCTATGACGATAATATCTGTTTCAAGCTCTATATTTTCACGCAAAACAGAGTCAAAAAAAGATACCAGAGGCTTTTTTCCACTTATGTCTATTCCGGGTGATTCGGTTAATTTGTAAAATGATGCGCCTTTATCTCTGCCTTCTTTAAAAAGTCTTTCAAGGCCGTCTCCGGCGACTTTCATATTGCCGACACATACATGTATACTGCATCCATCGATTTCTTCAATTGCCAGAACACTTTTCAGAACGCGTTCAGTAGAAATCGGATTTCCTTCTTGGGCAAATCCGAACAGAAACATTATGCTCTTTCCAGCGAGCTGCTTCGAGGTTTTACCATTTGTATCCGGGCCAAGGCCAAGTATACTTTCAACTTCTGTCTGAGGCCGGATCGCCTCATTCAAATCAAGGCCATATGCTTCATGCAGAGATTCAGTTGTAAAGTCCGTTGCTGCTACGACCGCCCCTACTACTCGCTCTTTATTATCACCATTTACAGATAGCTTAATATGAAAGTCTCCGGGCACGCCAACAACACCGACTATTTTTGTATGGGTCAGCACTTCAATCAGATCATCTCTTTTTACTTTTTCAAGAAGCGCATTCAATTTTTCTGAATCTTTTTCGTCAATACCGTACAAAGGCATTGACAATTTTTTGTCTTTCCAAAACCCTTGTCCGTTCTCAACAAGAATAACGCGATACCCGATATCTGCTATCTTGACTGCAGTATTTAAGCCGGTAAACCCACCGCCGACAACAAGCACGTCTGTTGAAATATTGATTTCCCTGTTATTGCTATGAGCCTGCTCCTTCATTTAGCCCTCCTTAAATACTTTACCACGTCGCTGACGGCATTCCCGGCTTGAGCTTTTGATGCTGCGATGTCCTTAGGACCTTCGATTGTTCCTGCCACAAAAACTCCGTCGTTTGCCGTTAAGGATCTGTCAATCCCTTTATAGCCCGCGATAAATCCGTCGTCATTCAACTCAACGTTAAAAAGTTTTGCCAGACTCTCATTATCAACACCGGGCATAATACCGATGGAAAGAACGACCATGTCGAATACTTCGTCAAGCGGAGCGCCATCCGTTTCACTCATATATCTGGTTTTCAATCCACCTTCCTGATCAGGAATAAAATCGACCGGAATCGTACGAACAAAATGCAGATCAGATTTGCATTGCTCATAGAAAACCGGAAAATCTTTACCCGCATTCTGAATATCCATATAAAAAATCGTAATGTCGGTTTCGGGATTATTTTTCTTTATCAGTTCAGCCATCCTCATTGCATACGGGCAGCAAACCTTTGAACACCAAAGATTCCCAAGCCTGTTGTCCCTGCTGCCGACACACTGAATAAATGCCATCCTTTCCGGTTTCTTACCATCTGAGGGCCTGACAACCGATCCTTTTTCCCTTATGGATTTTTCAAGATCAAGACCGGTCACCATATTGCTGAACTTCCCATAGCCGTAGGTCGGTTTAATTTCGGGATCAAACGGAGTAAAGCCACTTGCAAGAACAACAGCATCGGATTCTACAGTTTCCTCCGAAACACCCGCACTTAGATTGATCGCACCTTCAGGGCAAGAATCCTCACATTTTTTACAGACGCCTTTTTCCTGAACTTCCATACATTTTGAAGCATCAATAGCGTACAGTGGTGAATTATTCTTTGAATAACCTTGCATAACAACACCCTGCTCATGGCATCTTTCGTAACATTCGCCGCAGTTTGTACACTTTTTTGGATCAATATAAAGAGGCCTTTTTTTCAATACTATTGAAAAATTGCCGTTTCTTTCCACTTTTTCAGGTATTGAATTAAAATGGACATTTATTCCCGGCTCCTGCACGACATTTTTCAACATTTCTTCTACGGAACATGCACCGCACTGGCGGCATTCTTCGGTCGCCTTACAGCAGAACTGAATGGCATGCCCTCCAAGAAAACTCGTTTTTTCAACCAGGTCTACATTAATACCTGATAATGCAAGCTCCCATGCCGCGGTAAGGCCGGCAATCCCTCCTCCTATAACAGTGACTCTTTTTTGTACTGTATCCAATTTGAATGCTCCTGTTTATACCTTGGGTCTGGGCAAAACACCCGCGCGTTCTGCGATTTCAGGAACTTTATGCTCCCATTCAATCGCCATAAGATGAACGCCTGCAATTCCTTTTGTTTCCTTAAACTCTTCAATTTGTTCACAGGCTATTTTAATACCTTCATCTGCCTGTTTCTTTTTATTAACGCCTTTAAGACGCTCGATAATTTCATCCGGCACGTCCATACCCGGAACCTTGGCCTTCATATATTTCGCCATACCAAGACTTTTCATCGGTGTAACACCGGCAAGGATATAAGTCTTTTCGGTCAGACCCATGTCATTTGCCTGTTTGGTCCATTCCCTCATCCTCTTCATGTTGTATACACACTGGGTCTGAATAAAATCGGCGCCTGCCCTTACTTTTTTAGCAAGACGGTAAACGCGCCATTCAAAAGGCTCTGCAAACGGATTCGCGGCGGCTCCTATAAACAGCTTTGGCGGTACATCGATATCCGCTCCTCCGAGGAACTTTCCTTCATCCCTCATTTTTTTGACCATGCCGATAAGCTGCATGGAATCTATATCGAAAACGCCCTTGGCTTGCGGATGGTCACCAAACTGCTGATGATCCCCGGAAAGGCAAAGGATATTTCTAATACCGTGAGCATAAGCTCCAAGAATATCCGCCTGCATGGCCAGTCGATTTCGATCACGACATACCATCTGATAATTCGGCTCCAGCCCTTCCTCAATCGCAATGATTGCAGCGGCCCAGCTTGACATCCGAACAACTGCTGTCTGATTATCGGTAATATTCACCATGTCCACCATCCCTTTTAGGGGAGCGGCTTTTTCTCTTACAGCTTCGGCATTAGTACCTCGGGGTGGTCCCAACTCTCCCGTGAAGGCAAAATGCCCGGCTTTAAGAATCTTCTCGACATTGCTTCCTGACTTCATTTTTTCAATCCCTCTTTCATTTCAGGTTTGTTTGACTATTCTATTGTTCAAAATGTACTGTTTCACGGTCTGAGGTGGTTAAGCATCAACTCAGGCAGTGCTTCTTTCTTTGTACCCCGGCTGTATAACCGTTCTCGGTGTCTGGTTCCTCCAGTCATTGGTCGGGCATATTTCGATAATCTGTTCCAGCCGGTTTTGTTTTTCCAAACGTTCGTAAATTAAGTACCATGCACACGGCTGGTCTTTATTTATTTCACAACTACCCTGATTGGTTCCTCCGCAGGGACCGTTAAACAGCCCCTTGGCACACATAGTTACAGGGCAGATACCCCCTGTCATTCCAAGAACACAGTTTCCGCAGGCACGGCATTTTTCTTCATAAATCCCTACATCCTGGTTAACACCGATAAAAGTGGTGTCCACAGCCGGAAAGACAGGTTTTTCCGGAAAGCGTTCGGCAAGAAATTGTATTCCGGCCCCGCATGCCATGGATATCAAGGCATCATAGTCTTTTACCACATCATCCAGTTCCGCCAGAAACTCCCTATCACACTGCCTCTGCAAAGTAACGGCGCCAAGCTGGACAGGAGAACCATCTACTTTCCCGGCAAGCTTCAACTCGTTATTCAAAATACCCACTTCCTTTTCACCGCCTGCCAGACATACGGCAACACATGTTGCACATCCTACGGTCAGTATCCTGTCATAACCTGACACCATGTTCTTTATCTCTTCAAACGGTTTTCTTTCCGCTACAATCATCAGGCCTCCTAAAATTATAACCCTTTAATTACAACTATGATTAAAAAACTCAAAAAAACCAAACGAGATATATCTCATAACTGGCATAAAAAAGTCAAGTTGAAAATAGGTTCGGGTTTTCCTCAGGACTTTCCCCAAAAACAAGGCTCAAACATCTGCAAACGTATTAAATTCGGTAGTTGAGTCGGATTAGCAAGTGGAAAAGCCATTTTTTGATAAATTTTTGGGAAATTTTCAAAATATTTTGTAAAACGATAAAATGGATGATGGGTGGTACCGGCAACTCGTTGCCACTATCCGAAGGACAAAAAGCTATCCAAAAAAATGTCTCTGCCGATATTCCCTTTCTCTATTTAAAACCTGTCGATTTTTGGTTTGATTTTTTGTTGTTTTGAAAATGAAATCACCATTATTTGTTTAATTACAATTGTTTGTATCTGGAAAAT